>JBEVLJ010000263.1:0-6924 GCA_040509195.1 Acidimicrobiia bacterium | reverse complement strand
GTGACCACACCGCGTCCGATGCGGGTGAGGTTGCGGATCGCGTGGAACGCCACTTGCGGGTCTTCCGCGCATGCTTGCACCACGAGGTCGCCGTCGGACCGCGCGGGATCGAGTACGTCGCTGTTGAACACCGGCAGGTCGACCAACGCGGCCGGGCGCGCCCCGGCGAGACCGAACCGGGTCTGGCCGTCGCGCTCGAAGAGCGACGCGCCGAACCCGAAGGTGATCGTGAGGTTCGCGGGCGTGAGCCCCACGGCCTCCCCGGTGTCGTCGGGCGGCGCGGACTGGTCGGTGTTGTCGCTCCCGACCGGGCGGCCAACGCTCATGCGCTCCGCCGCGCGCGTCCACTCCTGCAGGAGCTCGATGAGCTCCGCACGGTCTTCGGTGGCCACATCGAACGCCGCGAACATCAAACGGTCCTGCACCGGTGTGACGATGCCGGCCTGGTGCGTGCCGTAGAAGGGAACGATCTGCGATCCGCTCCCCTCGGCTGCGAGCGCGCGGGTAGGCGCGACGAGGCCTTCGGTGCTGAGGGTCACCGCACCGAGGGCGCCCGCGGCGCCTGCCGTGCCGAGGAACCTGCGTCGACTGACGCGCGATCGTTCGTCGTGCGTCATTGCCCCTGCGCGGACACGATCTTCTTGGCCACCTTCGACAGCGGTTCGGCCAAGGTGTCGATCGACTGCGAGAGCTTCTTGGTGTCGGTCTTCGTGAGGTCGGTGTACGCCACGAACGTCGCACCGCTTCCGTAGGGCGCGAGGGTGGCGTACACGTCGGCGAAACGGGCGTCGATCTGCGACGCCAGCGCGGCGTTCTTCACCACGAGGATCGGCTTCACCGCGTTGAACGCGGCTTGCGATCCTTCGACGTTCGCCAGGAAGTCGACCAGGTCGGTGCGCGAGTAGCGCTCCTCTTCACCCGTGATCTTCGACGCCGACACCTCGTTGAGGAGCTCGACCGCACCGTTGGCGATCGTGGCTGGCTCGAACTGCGTGTCGGCGATCAAGCCCTGGAGCTGCTCGACGTCCTTCTGGAGCTGCGCCGCGACCGGGGCCATGCCCGCCGTCGTGTTGTTGACGAAGAGGGCCTGCTCGATCGGGTGGAAGCCGCTCCAGTCCTTCTTCGGCACGTCACCTTCGCGCGCGTCGATGCGCGGGTCGAGGTCGCCGAACGTCTCGGCCACGGGCTCGATGCGCTCGTACGGAATGCGCGCCGCGGCGTACGCGGCCTTGGCGCCGGCAACGTCACCGCGCTGCACGGCGTCGGTGAAGATCTTGGTCGCGGCAACGAGCTGTGCGGCCTGGTCCTCCACGTAGGTGCGGTAGGTCTCGACGGCGGTCTCTCCGGCCGGGCTCAACTTCGTGGCGGCGGTGCCAGTGACGATCAACGTGCCCTTCTCGCGGTCTCCACCCGGGCAATAGGTGGTGTACTCACCCGCCTTGAGCGTGAGCGAGAACTCACCCGAGAGCCCGGGCGTGAGGTTCTCCTTCTCGCCGAGGATGCGGTCGCCGCTCAGGATCTCGAACTCGCTGACCGCGCTGGCGTCCTCGTTCTTCACCTTGAACGTGTTGGGACCGGCCACCGTCTTCACCGTCTTCGGGCAGCCGTCGTCGGTGAGCGCGATCTTCACGGTGTTCGACTTCGCAGCCGACGCTGCGGGCATCGCCGACAGGGCTGCGAGCGCGGCAACCGCGGAGACGACGACGACACGAGGGGCGAGCTTCACGTGATTCCACCTTCTTCGGGTCAGGGGTGACCTGAGGAAGGTGAGTGTACCCTTACCTTCGGAGAACTCCAGTCGGGGAAACCGACGGCGTGCAGGCGCGGACCACGGTGTTCAGCGGACCACGGGTGTTCACTCGCCCGGTGCGGGATCGGGACCAGGGTCGCCGCCGGTGGTCGCCACCGACAGACGTTCGAGGTAATGAGCCCAACCGCCGCCGTGGTCTTCGACCAGCTCCTCGGGCAGATCGCGGTGCACGAGGCGCACGAGCGTCTTCTCCCCCTCCGGGTGGAGGCTGATCTCGATCGTCGTGGAGCCGGGAGGGATGACGTGGTTCTCTTCCTCCCAGCCGAAAGTGAACACGACCCGGTCGAACGGCACGACCTCCAGGAATTCACCGCTGCCTGGATGTTGCCCACCACCTGCGAGCACTCGGTATGCACCGCCGGGACGCGCGTCGAGCTCGGCGGTGCCGATCCACTCGGCATGACGGTCGGCGTCGGTGAGGAACGGCCAGATCGTCTCAGGGGTGGCATCGATCACGATCTCTCGCACGAGCTCAGCCATTGGTGACTCCCTTGTCTCGTTGAGCGGTCTCGGCCGCATCTCGCAGCCGTTCGAGACCGGTGGTCCAGTAGGTGTCGAGGAACTCGCGCAACTTGCGCATCTCCTCGGGGCGCGCTTGGTACAGACGGCGGGTGCCGTCACGTCGTTCGCTCACGAGCCCCGCCTCCTTCAGCACGCTGAGGTGTTGCGAGATCGCAGACCGGGTGACGTCGTCGAAGTGGTCGGCGATCGACGTCGCCGGGAGCTCTTCGAGCCATACCAATCGCAGGATCTCTCGACGCCGGGGCTCGGCGAGTGCTCGCAACGCAGCGTCCATGGACACATGGTAAGTGATTACTTACGTAAGTGTCAACTGAATCTTTCCAGTTTCAGCTCTCGGCGCTCGTCGGTGCGGGAAGCGGTTCGGGCGCCGGCATCGGCCGGTGATCGTCGCGTTCGTAGCGACCACCCCGCCAGGCCGCTTGCACCAGCGCTCCGAGGCCGTAGATGCACACCAGGAACCATGCGAGGAAACCGATGCCAGGGAGCAACGCGACCGCGCGCAGGATCCCGAAGCCCGCGAAGAAGGCGCCGATGCGCGCACCTGTGCTCGTGCCCTTCACCATGAGTCGACCGAGGATGAGCGAGCTCGCGACGTACCCGAGCGGGGCGAGCACGTTGAGCACCGAGAGCATCCCGAACCCGAGCGGGATGCCGATGACAGTGGAGAGCAACAACACGGCGAGGATCGGTCCGACGATGCCGATGAGCGCGCCCCACCCGAGGGTGCGCCAGAACCTGCGACCTGCCGCTGCGGTGACGTCGGCGGCGCGCGGGAACAGCAACACGCACAACAGCCCGAGGATCGCGACCGACACCGTGACCGCGATCCACAGGAAGATGAGGAACACGACGATCAAACCGGCGAACAGGTTGCCGGCGTTCAACTTCTTCACCTCGCCGCGCACGGTGTCGGGTGCGATGTTCGGCCTGAGCCGCGACGTGACGTCGCCGTTCACCTTCGCACCGTCCTCGGTGGTGACCCGACCGTCGAGCGCGACCACGTTGCCCCGCACCGTGCCGGAGATGACGATGGAACCGCGCACCACGAGCACGTCGCCGTCGACACGCCCGTTGATGGTGAGGCGACCACGCCCGACGACCACATCTTCGGTGACGGTGCCGTCGATCACGGCAGGACCGTCGATCGACACGACGGGCCCGTCGACCACCTGATCCTCGGCCACGACGACACCGCCGCTCACGCTGATCAGTCGCTCGTGGCTCCGAGCGGTCGTGAGGGCAGCACCGGCCGGCGCGGCCAGCGAGACGACGACCACCACCGCGAGGGCAAGGATGGCGAGCATTCTGCGGGGCATTGGCCCTCCCAACATCGGGTCGATCACCGGGTGGATCACCGGGTCGCGGCCAATCCTTCCAGCAATCCACGGGCTTCGCGCAGATCCACCGTGGCGAAGCCCTCCGAGAAGCGTTCGTAGGCTTCGGTCACCAGCGCCCGCGCTTCGCCGCGGCGACCTGCGTCGGCCCAGAGACGCGCCAGCGGCACGGCCGCGCGGAGTTGCAGCATCGGCGCATCGAGCCGGTCGGCGCTGCGCAGTGCGCGTTCGTAGCACCGTGCCGCGTCGAAGGCATCACCCGTGGCGGCGAGGATGAGCTCGCCGCGCACGAGCAACAGCTCCGACAGGAAGGTCTGCGGCTCGGGAAGCCCGACGATCATCTCGATCGCTTCGTCGATGGCGACGAGGCCTTCGTTCGGCTGGCCGAGCAGGCCGAGCATCATGGCACGGAAGTGCAGCAACGAAGGCCAGAACACCGGCGGGCTCTGCAGCTCCTGATACCGCTCCATCGCGACGTCGAAGATGGCGATGCCCTCGTCGACGTTGCCGGTCGCCGCGAGCGCGACGCCGTGCAGACATCGGCCCACGGCCGCCCAGACCTGGAGGTCGTACTCCTCGCCGAGGTCGATCACCGCCACGGCATGTTCGGTTGCGTGCTCGGGTTCGCGCAACCACACATGGATCAGCCCGGTGTGGAAGTGCGCGTAGGCGAGGCTCTGCGGATGGTGCAGCCGCGTCGCGATGCTGATCGCCTCGTTCGCGAGCTCGAGGGCACGGTCGGGGTAGCCCGTCATCCAGAGCAACATGCCTTCGACGAGGTGGCTCACCACGCCCGGGTCGTTCCCGGCGTCGAAGCGCTCGACCCGCCTGGGGGTCTCGTCGTACGTGGCGATGGCGTGTTCAAGGTGCTCGAGGCCGGGCCGCAGCCGTGCGAGCATGCCGTCACTCGCACCGATCACGAGGTGGCCCTCGACACGCGCGCGGTCGTCGTCGAATCGCTCGCCGAGCGCGAGGAGTTGCTCGCCAATGCGATTCGCGGTCTCGAACTCGGCACGGTAGATGTAGAAGGTCGACAGCCCGCGCAACACCGGGAGCAGCTGCGGAACCTCGCCTTGCGCGTCGCAGAGCTCGAGGGTTCGCTCGAACGCGCGCTGCGTCGTGGGCGTGAACCCTTCCGACGCCATCAACACGCGCGCCAAGCTCGTCTGCAACAGGATCTGTTGGACGAGGCGTTCGTCGTTCGATGGTGTCGACGAGAGCACGTCGAGCAAGTCGGTGATCAGGTTGGCCGTGTCGTGGAACCAGCCACGCACGTTGTTCAGCAGCCACAGCCCGTCGACGAGCTTTCCCAGCTGTTCGAAGTCGCGCTCGTTCACCCAGTAACGCCACGCCGCGGTGAGGTTCTCGATGTCGGCCGCCATGCGCTCGGCCACCGCGTCGCGGTCGTCGCCAGTGAGCTTCGCGCAGTGGCGCAAGGTCCAGTCGGCGAAGTACTCGGCGTGGGCCCGACGCGCGCGACCGTCGATCTCCGGCTCCGCTGCCAGCCGCTCGAGTGCGAAGTCACGAATCGTCTCGAGCATGGTGATCCGGGTCCCGCTGCCGCGCACGTCGACTTGACGCACCAGGCTCTTGTTCACCAGCGAGCCGACCGCATCCATCGCGTCGAGCACATCGACCCCGAAGTGGTCGGCGACCGCTTCGACCGCCTCCAACGTTGCCCCCGAGAACACTGCGAGCACGGCGAGTGACCGGCGCTCTTCTTCGTCGAGCAACTCGTAGCTCCACGCGATGGTGTCGCGCAGCGCGCGTTGTCGCTCCGGCGCGTCGCGCGCGCCTCCCTTCAGCAGATCGAGTCGACGCCCGAGCCGTTCCACGAGTGCTTGCGGCGTGAACAAGGCGAGCCGCGCGGTGGCGAGCTCGATCGCGAGCGGCAAGCCGTCGAGCCGCCGGCAGAGCTCCACCACCGCATCGGCGTTGTCGGCGCTGAGCTCGAAGTCGGGCCGCACCGCACGCGCCCGGTCGACGAACAGCTGCACCGCCTCGCTCGCGGCCAGTTCGTCGAGTGCGAGGTTCGCGCGTTGCGCGTCGGGCAGGGCGAGCGGCGCCACGGGGTACACGTGCTCCCCAGTCACGTTCAACGCTTCGCGTGTCGTCACCACCACCTTCAGGCCGGAGCAGTCGCGCAACAGCTCAGCCACGGCCGGCGCCGCACTCGTGACCTGTTCGAAGTTGTCGAACACGAGCAACATCGGCTGCGCGCCGATCAGGTCCTTGATCGCGTCGAGCAGCGCGCGGTCGCCCTGGTCGCGCACTTCGACGGTCCGCGCGGTGACCGCCAGCGCGGCGTCGAGGTCGCGACACGTGCTGAGGTCGATGAAGTACACGAGGTCGTCGAACTCGTCGCGCAGCTGGATCGCGAGCTCGATCGCGAGCCGGGTCTTGCCCGTGCCACCGGGGCCGAGCAGCGTGAGCAGACGCGCGCGAGCGAACCGCTCCCCCACTTCACGAAGCTCCCGCGTACGCCCGACGAAGCGATCGACGGGCGCGGGAAGGTTGGAGCGGGCCGGGCGACGTGCCGTCGACACGGAGCGCAGCGACGCGAACTCCACTTGCAGTGCCGGATGCAGCACTTGGAACACCTGCTCCGGCTCCGTGAGCCCGCGCAACGCGTGCGCACCCAGATCCGACATCTCGACGCCATCGCCGCGCACGAGCTCGCTCGTCACGAGCGACAACAAGATCTGGCCGCCGTGGCCGATCGACATCAACCGCGCCGCGCGGTTCAACGTGGGCCCGAAGTAGTCACCGTCGCGGAGCTCGGCCGCACCCGAGTGGATGCCCATGCGCACGCGCAACGGACCGGTTTCCGCCCACGGCTCGCGCCCCAGCGCAAGCTGCGCGTCGACCGCCGCCGCCACCGCGTCGAGTGCGCTCGCGAACGCCGCGAGGAATCCGTCACCGGTGGTCTTCACCACGTGTCCGGCGCAGCCGACGATGGCGTCGCCGATCAGCGCATCGTGGCGCGCCAGCGCACCTCGCATCGCGTCGGGATGCTGCTCCCACAGCGTCGAGGAGCCTTCGAGGTCGGTGAAGAGAAAGGTCACCGTGCCCGACGGCGGTTCGGCCACTCTCGTTCCTTCCTCGTGCTGTCGGCGACGCTGACCGGAGTCAGTATCCCAGGTCGCTGGGTGGTGCACCGTCACACGCCGTGCCTCTACGCTCCGCCCGTGCCCGAAGCCGCCGCGGCGAACGACGCCCCTTCGTCGGGGAGCACCCGACTCTCCATCCTGCTCGCGA
>JBEVLJ010000262.1:0-6685 GCA_040509195.1 Acidimicrobiia bacterium | reverse complement strand
CGCGGCCGCCTTGGAAGCCGATGACCTGTTCGACCCACTGACGCGCGCGTTCGCCGCGCTCGGCACTTGGCGCGACGCTGAACACCGCGACGCGCCGGTCGTAGAGCTCACCGGAGCCGACCAGCCAGTCGAGCGCGTTCTTCAACGTGCCCGGCATTCCACCCGCGTACTCCGGCGTCGCGATCACCACCACGTCGGCGTCGGCAACTGAGGAACGCAGCGACGCGACTGCGTCGTTGCCATCGAGCTCGGGGGAGAAGTGCGGGAGCTCTCCGAGCCGCGACCAGATCGTGAACTCCTCGGGCGACACCGCCGCCAACGCTTCGAGAAAGGCGCGGTTCGACGACGACGGGTTCGAGCTGCCCGAGATTCCGACGATGCGCACGGTTGCGAAACCAGCAGCGCGCTCGGAACATTCCGCGTCGATGTCGAGAAATCGCTTGCATCTGCGTCGGCGTTCGCTAAAGTCAAGCTTGTCAATCAAAATACTTAACAAAGGTGAGGATCATGTTCCGACGTCGCACGAAGCCCATGCTCAGCCTCGCGATGGTGCTGGTGGTCATGGCATGCGTGTGCGCGTCGGTCACGCCCGCACTGGCGCGGGAGTCGGCCGCCGACGACACGACCTCGGCGAAGATCCCCGCCGGCACCGTGCTGCGCGTCGGGGACCAGCTCGACTACCTCAAGACCATCCTCAAGCTCGCCGGAGAAGACCAGAACTTCCCCTACAAGGTGGAGTACTCGGCATTCGTCGGCGGCCCGCCGATGCTGCAGGCGTTCCAGGCCGGATCGATCGACACGGGCTTCGTGGGCAGCACCCCGTTGATCTTCGCCCAGGCGGCGAACCAGGACGTCACCGCAGTGGCCGGGTGGGCGACGGCCAATGGGTCGTACGGGCTCGTCACCTCGCCCGGCAACTCCGAGATCAAGGGCTGGAAGGACCTGAAGGGCAAGAAGGTCACCTACCAGCAGGGCACCGCCGGCGAAGCGGCGCTACTGCAAGCCCTCGACAAGGTGGGCCTGCAGCTGTCCGACGTCACGCCCGTGAACCTGCCGATCACGCAAGCCGCGGCCGCCTTGCAGGGTGGGTCGGCCGACGCCGCCCTGTTGGTCGAGCCACTCACCAGCGTGTACCTCGCTGCCAACCCCACGGGCAAAGTGGTCGCGAAGGCCAGCGAGATCACCGACCGCTCGTCGTTCGTCGTCGCGACCAAGGATGCGTTGGGCGACAAGGCGAAGGCGGCGGCGTTGGGCGACTACATCGCCCGAGTGGTGCGCGGATTCGCCTACACGTCGGCGCATCCCGACGAGATCGCACAAGCGGTCTACGTGAACCAGTACAAGTTGCCGCTCGATCGTGCGCTCGAGATCGTGAAGGGCAACGGCGGCACGACGTTCGTCACGTTGCCCGGCACGGTCGTCAAGCAGCAACAGAAGCTCGCCAACCTCTTCAACGCCGCGGGTGAGATCCCCGCCAAGGTGAAGGTGAGCGAAGAGTTCGACACTCGCTACAACGCGATCGTCGCCGCAGCCGGGAAGAGCGGCTCGTGACCGCCGTCGCCGACACCCCGGTCGCCGACACCCCGGTCGCGGCGCAACCGATCGACGACGCGACGCGGCACGCGCCGCGCACACTCATCCGGCTCCCCACGGGCGTGCAGTACAAGGCACGCCACCGACGAGTGCGCGGCGTCGAGCGCTTCATCGGCGTGGCGGTGCTGTTCGCAATCTGGGAGATCGCCGCACACGTCGGGTGGCTGAGTCCACAAGTGCTCGCGCCGCCGTCGAAGGTGGTGTCGGTCGGCTGGGACCTGGTGCGCGACGGGGTGCTCGGGCCCGCGTTGTGGGCGTCGCTCACACGCGTGCTCTGGGGCTTCGCGATCGGTGTGCCGCTCGCGACGCTGCTGGCGGTCACCGCCGGGCTCACGCGACTCGGTGACGATCTCATCGATCGCAACGTGCAGATGTTGCGCTTCGTGCCCGTGATCGGGCTGCAGTCGGTGCTGATCCTGTGGCTCGGCATCGGCGAGACGGTGAAGATCACCTTGATCGTCGTCGGCGTGGTGTTTCCCGTGTATGTGAACACGTACTCGGCGATCCGTCAGCTCGATCCCGGGTACCTGCAACTCGCGAAGGTGGTCGGGCTCGGGCGTGCGGCGCGCATCCGCCGCGTGGTGTTGCCCGGGGCGATGCCCGGGTTCCTCGTCGGGCTGCGCATGTCAGCTGCCGTCGCGTGGCTCGTGCTCGTGTTTGCCGAGCAGATCAACGCGACGAACGGACTCGGTTACCTGATCATCAAGGCGCAGACGTTCTTCCAGTCCGACGTGATCATCGTGTGCCTGCTCGTGTACGCGGTGTTGGGCCTGCTCACCGACACGCTCCTCCGCGCGCTCGAGCGCGGCGTGCTCAGATGGCAGCCGGGCCAGTGAGCGCGGCGCGGGTGAACGGCAACCTCGCCACGGTGTCGGTCGCGGACGGCGTCGCAGTGCGCGTGCGCAACGTGACGCGCACGTTCGGTGACCGGTCGGTGTTGCGCGGCATCGACCTCGACATCCGACCGAACGAGTTCGTGGCGCTGCTCGGACGCAGCGGGTCGGGCAAGAGCACCTTCTTGCGCGCGCTCGCGGGCCTCGACGCCGGCGTGGCGGGCGAAATCTTCGTGCCCGAGCGACGCGCGGTCGGCTTCCAAGACGCGCGGCTGCTGCCGTGGGCGCGCATCCTCGACAACGTCGTGCTCGGCCTCGGCGGACGTGACAGCCGTGCGCGGGGTGAACGTGCGCTCGCCGAGGTCGGGTTGGCTGATCACGCGCACGACTGGCCGAAGACGCTCTCTGGTGGCGAGGCGCAACGCGCCGCGCTGGCGCGCGCGTTGGTGCACGAGCCGGAGCTGCTGCTGCTCGACGAGCCGTTCGGTGCGCTCGACGCGCTCACGCGCATCCGCATGCACCGACTCGTTGCCGAGCTCTGTGCGAAGCACCACCCCGCGGTGTTGCTGGTCACGCACGACGTCGACGAGGCGATCGTGCTCGCCGACCGCGTGCTGGTGCTCACCGACGGCGTGATCTCGTTCGACCATCACATCGCCGACACCTTCCCGCGTCCGCGCTCCCGCTCGGATGCTCGCTTCACCGCACTGCGCAGCACGTTGCTCGCCGAGCTCGGCGTCGAC
Organism: Acidimicrobiia bacterium; assembly: GCA_040509195.1. GTDB lineage: Bacteria > Actinomycetota > Acidimicrobiia > IMCC26256 > DASPTH01 > DASUMF01. The sequence goes on along the minus strand of JBEVLJ010000262.1, from coordinate 3,516 downwards.
GACGACACCGACCTTCATTCCCGATCCGTACCCGAACCACAGGAGATCCCCTGATGACCACCACCCTGTCCTCTCACGAATTGCGTTCCACCGATGGGTCCACCGAGGCCGCGCTCCACATCACACCCCTCTCCGCGCGCATCGGCGCCGAGATCCGTGGCGTGGACCTTCGCGACCTGCGCGACGCGGACGTCGCGGCGATCCGCGCGGCCTGGCTCGAGCACAAGGTGGTGTTCTTCCCCGGACAACACCTCGAGCCCGCGGAGCACCTCGCGTTCGCGGCGCGTCTCGGCGAGCCGACCGAAGGTCACCCGGTGATCCCCGGTCTCGCGGATCACCCCGAGGTGTTCGAGATCGACTACACCGCGTCGGCCGAGCTCGCCGCCCTCTACGGCGACGTCGCGACGAAGCACAACGCGGGGCTGTCGTGGCACACCGATGTCACGTTCGTGAAGCGTCCGCCGGCTGGTTCGATCCTGCGCGCGGTCGTCATCCCCGAGGCGGGCGGCGACACGTTGTTCTCCAACCAACAGGCCGCGTTCGAAGGCTTGAGTCCGTCGCTGCAGGACTACCTGTCGACGCTCACCGCGGTGCACGACGGCCGTCACCAGTTCTCGAAGCTGCTCGAGCTCGTCGAGGAAGGGAAGTGGGAGGGCGAGACCTTCACCGATCTCGAACCGGTCGAGCACCCGGTGGTGATCACCCACCCGGAGACGGGTGCACGGGTGCTGTTCGTGAACCCCGGATTCACCTCGCACATCAAGGATCTGTCGCGCGACGAGAGCGATGCGTTGCTCGGGTTCCTCTACGCGCACTCCGTGAAGGAGGAGTACGTGGTGCGGTACCACTGGCAGGCGGGCACCGTGGGCTTCTGGGACAACTTCGCGACGCAGCACTCGGTGGTCGGTGACTTCGAGGGCCAGCCGCGGGTGATCCAGCGGGTGACACTGCGGGGTACGGAACCGCAGGCGTGAGCGACCGCGCCTCGACGACGCGCCAGAAGACGGTGCTCACCCCATCGTCTTCTGGCCGTCGATCGCTTCGCGGATGATGTCGGCGTGGCCCGCGTGTTGCGCGGTCTCGGCGACGATGTGCACGATCGCACGACGCACGGAGCGATGCGCGCCGGGCGGGAACCACGGCGCGGTGGGCAGCGGGTACTCGGTGTCGAGATCGGGGAGTGACGCGACGAGCTCGTCGGTGGTCGCGGCGACCTCGTCGTAGTCGGCGAGCACCCCCGCGAGCGTCTCGTCGGGCAGCAGGACGAATCCGTTCGTGTACGCCGCGATCGCGGTGGGGTCGGGGTTCGACCAGTCGATGTCGAGATCGGAGCCGGGGAGTCCGGCGCCGGTCATGAAGCGCGCCCAGCCGCGCTCGGTGTCAGCGACGTGCTTGATGACGCCGCCGACCGTGAGCTCGGATGCCGTGGTCCGGCGACGGGCGTCGTCGTCGGAGAGGCCTTCGGCGGTGAAACGCAGGAAGCGCCGCTGCGCCTGGAGCGCTTCCAGCAGGTCGGCCCGTTCACGGGTGAGGTCATGGGTGAGGTTCGCTGAGTTCGTCATGGGCGCACCGTCTCACGAATAGCGGTCGTATTCCGTCCTCAATCTGAGGAATGATGCATCGATGGCCGACACCGCCGCCCGCACCATGCGCCTCCTCACCCTGCTCCAACGTCGCCGCTACTGGCCGGGCCCGGAGCTGGCCCGTCGACTCGAGGTGTCGGATCGCACGTTGCGGCGCGACATCGATCGCCTCCGTTCACTCGGCTACACGGTCGCCTCGGATCGCGGCGTCGACGGCGGCTACCAGTTGGAGGCAACGGCCGGTCTCGCGTCGGTGCTCATCGACAACGACGAAGCGGTCGCGCTCGCGGTCGGCCTCAATCTCGCCGCACAGGGATCCCCCGAACTCGCCGAAGCGTCGGTCGGTGTGTTGTCGAAGGTGCTCGCACTCCTGCCCGCCGATCAGCGTCGACGGGCGGAATCCGTGCGGGCCGTCACGTCGATCGGCCCGGGCTCAGCGCCGGTCGGCCCCGCGCTCGAGCTGCTCGGCACCGTCGCGGCCGCGTGTCGCGATCACGTGCGACTGGCGTTCGAGTACCGCGCCGCCGACGGCGCGGAAACGCAGCGATACGTCGAGCCCTACGGTCTCGTCGCGCTCGGCACGCGCTACTACCTCGTCGCGTACGACGCGGATCGCGACGACTGGCGCACGTTCCGCCTCGATCGAATGACCGAGCCGCGCCCCGCGCGCTCGCCGTTCACACCGCGACCGCTGCCTGCCGCGGATTTGCACGAGTATGTGCGTGACGCGCACCGCAGGATGCAGACGGGCCAACACGTCGTCATCGAGATCGACGCGCGCGCCGAAGACATGCGGCATGCGTACGGGCGCTGGGTCGATGTGGAGGAGCTCGGCGCGACGCGCTGTCGCCTGTCCATGGACACCGACGACTTCACATGGCCGCTGCACATCCTCGTGAACGTCGAAGCACCCTTCACGGTGGTCGAGCCGCAAGCACTGCGCGATCTCGTCGCTGCGATCGCCGATCGCTTCAACACAACCACCCGACCGGGGCAGCGCGCCGGATCCGAATCAGTGGGTGTGGGTCGCGTCCGCACCGGGTAGTCGACGGGGGTGAATCGAACTTGGAGCGGGACCCTCGCGCTGTCGTTCGCAATGCTGACGATGGCCGCATGCAGCGACGGCGGCAACGACGCCAACTCGAAGGTCAAAGGCGGCGGAGCGCCCACCACGGTGTCCATCCCTGGCAGTGACGGGGACAGCTCCGGAGCTGATCGTGACGATTCGAAGACGGTGCAGGGCACGCAGCCGGTCGATGACGGGGGTGCCCCGTCGACGCACGGTGGCAGCGGATGAGCACGGTTCCTGCGGTCTCGTCAACCGCGCCGTCGAGAGACGTGTTCGCCCGCATCGCGAACTGGCTCGGTCGACAGGACCAGCTCGACGCCATCGCCGATCCCGTCGCGGGCTCGGTGCCGCATGTCGTTCCCGAGGGACCGGTGAAGGACGCGGTGAGCGGCGTCTGGCTGGGCCACCCAGTGCATCCCATGCTCACCGACCTCCCGATCGGATTCTGGACGAGCGCGTTCGTGCTCGACTTCGTGGGCGGACGCCAAGGGCGCCATGCCGCGACCACGCTCGTTGGTCTCGGCACGCTCAGCGCGGTCCCCGCGATCGTCGCGGGCGCCTCGGACTGGAGTGACACCACTGGGCCGGCGCGACGTGTCGGCTTGGTGCATGCAGTCGCCAACACCACTGCCGTCGCGTGTTACGCCGCGTCGTGGTGGAGTCGACGGCGAGGCCGCCATCTGCGCGGTGTGTCGTATGGGATCCTCGGCGCGACCGCGGCAACGGTCGGCGGCTACCTCGGTGGTCATCTCGTGCAACGACTCGGCGTGGGTGTCGACAACACCGCGTTCGAGACTCGCGCCGACGAGTGGACGCGCGCCTGTGCGGTGGTCGACGTCACGAACGCGCCCACGTGCGTCGACG
>JBEVLJ010000261.1:0-5673 GCA_040509195.1 Acidimicrobiia bacterium | reverse complement strand
CCTGGAACCGCTCGACTGGTGAGCACGTCTGCATCCACGGCCGGCTCCATGCCTGTGTACGAAGCACTCCGCGACGCCTTGCGCGAGGAGCGCTCGGTCGTGCTGGCCACCGTCACGGTCGTGGCCGACGCGGATGACGCCGCGGACACGCCGAAGATCGGCGCCAAGCTCCTCGCCGCGCTCGACGGCACGATCGTCGGTTCGCTCGGTGATGCAGAGCTCGATCGCGTGGTCACCCGCGACGCGCTCGGCGAGCTCCAATCCGGGCTCACCTCGACTCGGCACTACGGCGCGCACGGCGAGGCACGCGAGGACACGATCACGGTGTTCATCGAGTCGTTCGCACCGCCGCCGCGCATGATCATCTTCGGTGCGGTCGACTTCAGCGCCGCGCTCGCCCGCGTGGGCAAGGTCTTGGGATATCGCGTCGTGGTGTGCGACGCGCGAGCGACGTTCGCCACGCGTGCGCGCTTCCCGATGGCCGACGACGTGGTGAACGACTGGCCCGACCGCTACCTCGAGAAGGTGGGCCCAGACCTCGGGCCGAGTGACGCGGTGTGCGTGCTCACCCACGACACGAAGTTCGACGTGCCCGCGATCGTGGGCGCACTCGCCACGAACGTGGGGTACTTGGGTGCGATGGGGTCGCGCCGCACGCACACGAAACGTCTCGAGCGGTTGCGCGAGGCAGGCGTCGATGACGCCGGGTTCGCGCGGATCCACGCGCCGATCGGTCTCGACATCGGCGGTCGCACCCCGGAGGAGACGGCGATCTCGATCTGTGCGGAGATCATCGCGAGTCGTACCGGTCGCCAGCCCTCGGCACTGCGCGAGGGCAGCGGTCCCATTCATTGACGAACGGTCGGGTTGCGACGTTCCTGTGCTCCGAGTCGGCTCGGTTCATCAGCGGTGCGGCAGTCAATGTGGATGGCGGGTCGTACCAGGGCCTGCAGTCAGGCGGCTTGCCCTAGATTTGCGATGTGGTGGAGGCGCGTGACAACCGGATCGTGACGCTGCCGAATGCGATCACGCTGGTGCGACTGCTGTGCGTGCCTCTCTTCGTGTGGCTCCTCGTCGAAGACCAGGAGCTCGAAGCCGCGGCGCTGCTGGCGGTGCTCGGGATCACGGATTGGGTCGACGGCTGGATCGCGCGCCAATTCGATCAAGGGTCCACGCTCGGCAAGGTGATCGATCCCGTCGCCGACCGCGTGTTGCTCATCGTGGCCGGTGTCGCGCTCGTCGTGCAGGGGAGTGTGCCGCTCGTCGTGGGGATCCTGGTGCTCGTGCGCGAAGTGATCGTGAGTGTCGCCACGCTCGTGCTCGCGGCGGCCGGTGCGCGCCGCATCGACGTTCAGTGGGCGGGCAAAGCGGGAACCCTGGCCGTCATGGTCTCGTTCCCGCTGTTCCTCTGGGCCGACGCCATCGCCAGTGGTCACGATCTCGTGCTCGCGTGTGCATGGTTCTTCGCGATCAGTGGGCTCGCGTTCGGGTACTACGCCGCCGCGCGCTACGTCCCGATGGCGCGCACCGCGCTGCGAGAAGGGCGCGATGGGCGAGAGCACCACGACTCGTCGTCGCCCACGACCAGAGCCCCCGAAGAAGAGGTGTGGCGATGAAGGCAGTCATCCTCGCCGGCGGTGAAGGCACGCGCCTGCGGCCGCTCACCAGCAACCAGCCGAAACCGATGATGCCGCTGGTCAACAAGCCGATGATGGAGCACATCGTGAACCTGCTCCAGCTCCACGGCTTCGACGACATCGTCGTCACGGTCGCGTTCCTCGCCAACCAGATCCGTGACTACTTTGGCGACGGCTCCGACTTCGGCGTGACCATGCGATACGCCACGGAGGACTCGCCGCTCGGCACTGCCGGATCGGTGCGCAACGCGTCGTCGGAGCTCGACGACACGTTCCTCGTGATCTCCGGCGACGTGCTCACCGACATCGACCTCACCGCGTTCGTGAAGGCGCACCGCGACGCGAACGCGACGGCATCGATCGCGCTGAAGCACGTGGAGAACCCGCTCGAATTCGGCATCGTGATCACGCAACCCGACGGCACCATCGAGCGCTTCCTGGAGAAGCCCACGTGGGGCCAAGTGTTCTCCGACACCATCAACACCGGCATCTACGTGCTCGAGCCGCAGGTGTTCGACTTCATCCCCGACGGGGAGGTGGTCGACTTCTCGGGCGACGTGTTCCCCGCGTTGCTCGAGAACGGTCACACCCTGCACGGCCACGTGTCGGAGGGGTACTGGGAAGACGTCGGTGAGCTCGGCGCGTACATCAGGGCGCACAAAGACGTGCTCGACGGCAAGGTGAAGGTCGACATCGACGGCTTCGAGCTCGGAAAGGGCCGCTGGCTCGGGAACGACGTGGAGATCAGTCCCGACGCGCGCATCGACGGCCCGGTCGTGATCGGCGACGCCTGTCGGGTGGAGGCCGGCGCGCACATCCAGGGGTACACGGTCCTGGGCACCGACGTGATCGTGAAGGCCGACGCGGTGCTCGAGCGTGCGGTGTGTCATGACCACGTGTACGTCGGCCCCGGCACCAACCTGCGCGGATGCGTGATCGGGCGCAACACCGATCTCCGTGCCCACGTGCGCGTCGAGGACGGCACCGTGGTGGGTGACGAGTGCTTCGTCGGCCAGGACGCGGTCATCAACCCGAACGTGAAGGTGTATCCGTTCAAGACGGTGGAGTCGGGCGCAACGGTCACGTCGTCGATCGTGTGGGAGAGCCGCGGCGCACGCACGCTGTTCGGGCGACGCGGGGTGAGCGGCTTGGCGAACGTCGACGTGAACCCGGAGCTCGTCGTGCGCCTGGCCACCGCGTACGGCACCGCATTGCCGAAGGGCTCCGTGGTCACGATCAGTCGTGACACGAGTCGCGTGGCGCGTGCACTCAAGCGAGCGCTCATCGGCGGCTTGAACCTGTCAGGCATCAGCGTGGAAGACATCGAGCTGGCGACCGTGCCGCTCACGCGCTTCCAGGTGCGCAACGGGCACGCCCAGGGCGGGATCACGGTGCGGCTCGCGATGGGTGACCCCGACACGGTCGAGATTCGCTTTCTCGACGTGGAAGGCCGCGACCTCGATCCCGGCATGCAACGCAAGATCGAACGCCTGTTGAGTCGCGAGGACTACCGCCGGGCGTTCGGCGGCGAGATCGGTGACATCGAGTACCCGCCGCGCTCCCTCGAGTTCTACACCGCCGCACTCGAGCGAGTCGTCGACATCGATGCACTGCGCGACCATCGGTTCAAGATCGTGCTCGACTACTCATTCGGTGCGGTGTCGATGGTGATGCCCAACCTGCTCACCAAGCTCAACGCGGAAGTGCTGGCCGTGAACCCGTTCGCGAGCACGGCGTCGGCCACTGCCGACAGCCGCGCCGACCACTACGACCGCATCGCGGAACTGGTGCGTGCCTCAGGAAGCGATCTCGGGTTCGTGATCGATCCCGACGGAGAGCTCGCCACGGTTGTCGACGACACCGGTCGCGTCCTCGAACCGGAAGAGCTCCTGCTCGTGCTCGTGTCGTTGGTCGCCGAAGCGGTGCCCGACGCGAAGATCGCGGTGCCGGTGAACGTGACCGGGGCGATCGAGAGTCTGATCGCCCCCGATCAGATCGTGCGCACGAAGTTGTGGGGCACGCACTTGATGGAGACGGCGAGCGCACGCGGCGTGATGTTCGCAGGCACGTCGGACGGCGGGGCCATCTGGCCCGATTTCCTCCCCGCGTACGACGCGGCGGCCACGTTGGTGAAGGTGCTCGACCTGTTGGCGGCGGTGGGTCGACCGTTGTCGTCGATGGTGCAGGCGCTGCCCGACACGCACGTGGTGCACGACACGATCGTCACCCCGTGGGAGCGCAAGGGCACGGTGATGCGCGAGCTCGTCGAGCGGGTGGGATCGAAGCAGCTCGACCTCGTCGACGGGGTGAAGATCTCCGACGACCGCGGGTGGGTGCTCGTGTTGCCCGACGCCGACGACGCGCTCACCCACATCTGGGCCGAAGCCGCGACCGATCGAGACTCACAGCAACTCGCCGACGACTACGCGCAACGCATCCGCGAGATGTTGCGTTAGCCCGTCAACGGGCAGGGAGCAGTTCGCCGGTGTGGACGTCGTACACGAAGCCGGCCACGGTGAGATCGGCGGGGAGCAGGGGACAGGCGCGGATCAGCTCGAGGTCGGCCTGGAGCGTTGACGCTTGATCGGTGAAGGCGAGGAACTCCCACCCCGTCGCGTCGCCACCCGACGCGTCTTCGATGCGACCGCGCATCTCCGTTTCGGTGCTGCTGGCCATCGCACATTCGGTGTGCTGCACGACGCACACCCGATCAACGCCGAGCAGGTTCACCGCGAGCACGAGCGAACGCAACGCATCGGGGGTGACGCGGGCACCCGCGTTGCGGATGATCTTCGCGTCGCCGGGGCGCAGCCCGAGCATCGCCAGCGGGTCGATGCGCGAGTCGATGCAGGTGAGCACCGCGAGGCCCTTCGCGGCCTTGCCGGCGACGAGCGGGTCGGTGAAGGTGCGGTGGTAGCGCTCGTTGGCTTCGAGGAGATCGTCGAACATCGCGCTGAGGTTAGGACCGGTGCTCAGACGCCGGTCGAAGCGCGTCCGTAATCGTCGTCGAATCGCTCGATGTCGCTCTCCGCGAACGAGGTGCCGAGCTGCACCTCGATGAACACCAGCGGCGCGATACCCGGGTTCGAGATCCGGTGCTTGGCTCCGCACTCGACGTCAACGGCATCGCCCGGTGACACGGTCGCATCGACGCCGTCGAGGGTGACGGTGCCGGTGCCGGTGACGATGACCCAGTGCTCGGAGCGGTGAGCGTGGCGTTGGTAGCTGAGGCGCTGGCCAGGGTCGACGACGAGGCGTTTGACCTTGTGCGTGGGCTCGTCGGACAGCACCTCGAAGGAGCCCCACGGTCGTTGCTCGATGTCCACGATCCCGGATCCTCCACCTGATCCTCGTGCGGCTCCTGAGCCGTGCGATGGGCGCGACATCATGTCACTCGGTGCGCTCGTCGTAGGGGCAATGTCGACATCCCGAGGCACAACATGAGCCCCGCTCGAGGTGGCACGCGGCAGTGAACACGAGCAGACCGGTGTGGGGATCGAGGTACCCGGGTTCGCCCGCCGCCACCGCCCGCTCGTGAGCTGCGATCACTGCGGCCGGAAGGTCGTCCATCTGCGACGACATTAGGGGCGTGCGCGCCTTTTCACCCGTCCGTATGAACGGCCGAGTGGACTACGAGCTTCGCAACGAACTGATGTCGGCACTGGCCGACCACGCGACGGTGTCGATCGCGTTCACGGTCGAGTCCGTGTTCGACGTCGTGCAGATCGACGGCGGTGTGGGATCTGTGTGTCGCACCAGAAGCGCTCGGCGGCGGAGTCGGCGCGCAGCTCTTCACCGCCGCGATGGGTTGCGCACTGGGCTCGATCGACCGGTTCGCCTACGGCACTCGAGTGCGCCCCGACGAAACGTGCCGCGGAACCTCTCAGGTACTGTCCCGGCATGGAATTCCCCGACGCCCTTCGCTACAGCGCCGAGCACGAGTGGGGTGGCGTCGACGGCAACCGCGCCCCACTCGGTATCACCGACGTAGCCCAGGACGCCCACCGCGACGTGGTCTACGTGCAGCACCCCGACG
>JBEVLJ010000260.1:0-4755 GCA_040509195.1 Acidimicrobiia bacterium | reverse complement strand
CTGGGTCCAGTTGGCGCCGATGGCATACGTGTCGGGCCTGGTGAGACCTTCGAGCGAGCTCACGTCGGGCGGCTCGAACTTCGCCCGCACGACGCCCGACTGCGCGATCTGCAGGAACCGTTCTGCGCTCTTGCCGGGAAGCTTGCCGACGCGATCGGCGATCGCTCCGATGGTGAGGCCCGGCGGCAACAGCAACTTGAGGTCGGGAACGATGGTGGCGGGTCCGCCGCGCAAGGTGTCGAGCGCTTCGCGCGCCTCGCTGTCGGGCACGAACAGGTACCGACCGGCGACGAAGCCGCTGAAGCCGGCCGACGCGGCGATCTGTTGGAACTCGGACGACGACGCGATCACGCCCGCGTGTTGCAACGCGTCACCGATCTGAACTGCGGTCCAACCCGGCTGCACCTCGACGACCACGTCGGGCGCGTTGGCCACGGATCGCTCGACGTGCGACAACACCCACAACGATCCGATCGCGAGTGGCGTGAGCAGTGCCGCGATCGCGACGAACGTGGCCACGTTGTGCTGGCGGCGCCGGGTCAACTGGGCGCGCCGGTTGCGCGCCGGGCCGTTCAGAGTTGCCACCCCGCCGCCTTGCGCTCGACGCAGGTGGGGCACACCGGATACTTCTCGGGGTCACGCGTGGGGACCCACTTCTTGCCGCAGAGGGCCTCGATCGCCTCGCCGGTGACGTAGGCGCGCATCACGTCTTCGCGACGGCAGTAGTGCGCGAAGCGATCGTGATCGCCGTCGCCGAGGCCGGGGTCGGGACGGGCGTCGCCGTCTGGCCGAGAGGGAGAAGGCGTGGGCGCCGTGACCGGCACTGCGGCGGGAAGGGTGGGCGCTTCGATCGTCTGCGGCATCGTGCGAAAGGGTACCGTGACCAGCCGGGATGCCGGACTTCGCGGACGACACGAGCAGCGAGCTGGAGCGCAAGGCCAAGGCGCTCAAGGTGGTGGCGCTCCTCGAGTCGGTCAGCTACGTCACGCTCTTCTACTTCTGGATCATCGCGCCGAACGACGCGATCAAGGCCGTGGTCGGGTTCTTCCACGGCCTGATCTGGATGGCGTTCGTGGCGATGACGGTGATCATCACGCCTGCCATCGGCTGGACGTGGCTCTACTGCGCCGTCGTGGTGGTCACCGGGCCGATCGGCGGGCTCATGGTGTTCGCTCGGCTGCAGCGGACGCCCCGAGCTGCACTCGTACCTGGTGCATCGCCTGCGGCAGATCGGTCACCGAGCGCGTCACCACCCGATCCGGCGTGAGGAAGCAGAACACGCACTCCACCACCGGCTCGCCGGTCGCGGCTTCGAGCGCGACCGCGTACGAAGCACCCTGCAGTCGGTAGCGCGCGACCTTGTCGTCCAAGTCGGCGTCGTCGCGCCACGCGTCGGTCTTGTAGTCGACGACCACCAATCCCGAGTCGTTGCGGTACGTGAGGTCGATGTAGCCCTCGAGCACGTGATCACCGACGGGCGCGGCCACGTACATCTCACGTCGGTACCCGTGCGCCACCGCGTCGCGCACCACGTCGGAGCTGAGTGCGGCACGCGCGAGTGCCGCGATCTCGCGTTCCTTGCCGATCACACCTTCCGACGCGGCCTGCGCGGCCGCGATGTGCTCGAGGTCGGCACCGGTCGCGAGGTCGACGGTTTGTAGCACGGCATGCACCGCGCGTCCGATCGCGGTGCCGTACCGCCCCTTGTTCCACGGCGGGAGCTCGAGGTCGCGACCGCCCTTGCGCAGTCCGGGGTCGCGATCGCCAGAATCGCCTGAATTGGCTTCCGCCACCTCGCGCGCGATGGCAGTCGCGGATCGCACGTACGGCACGGCCGAGGCCGCGACCAGCTGGTCGCGCTCGGCACGCCACTCTGCCCACGGTGCGATCGAGTTGTCGGTCGCGGCGGTCGCGTCGGCTGACGTGATCGAGCGGTCGAGTAGCGAGACGCCTGCGGGTGCCGAGAACGCACTCCAGTGCGGCGCCGACTCGGCCGCACCCCACAGCAGTTCGGCGTGCGTCCACGACGTGTGGTCTTCGGGCAACGTGCGCGCCGCGCGGTGCACCGACACCACCAGGTGATCGCGCGCGCGGGTGAGCGCCACGTAGAGCAAGCGGAGCTTCTCGTGGAAGTCCATCTGCTCGTCGATGGGTGCGTAACGCTCGAACTCCTCGGTGGTCACGCGTGCCGAGACGCGGAGCGCGTACGTGTCGCTGTCGTGCGGGAACAGGAGCTGCACGCCACCGGTCCGTCGACGCGCCGCGGTCGAGGTGCCCGACACGATGGTGATCGGGAACTCGAGTCCCTTCGAGCCGTGGATGGTGAGGATGCGCACTGCGTCGTCGTCGGTCTCGGGCAGCACCGTCTCCACGACGCGAGCGCCTTCACTGCTCTGGAGGTCGGCCCAGGCGAGGAAGTCGCGCAGGCTCGAGCCGCGGCTGCGCTCGCCGGCCGACGCGGTGAACGCGCGCGCCTGGTCGACCACGAAACGCACGCGGCGCCAAAGGTCGCGCGGGCGTCCGTGCGCGAAGCCGAGCTCGAGGACGCGTCGCTCGCGCACGATGCGGTCGAGCAGTTCGCTCGCGTCGAGCCACAGTCGCGCGTCGTACCAGTGGGCCAGCGCGCGCATCGCGTCGCCGACCGGATGGTCGGGCGGCAACGACACCGGCAACGTGGCCTGATGGTTCCAGCTGCCGCCGTGCACCACCTTGAACGTGTAGAGGTCGTCGTCGCCGCAGCCGAACACCGGTGAGCGCAAGGCACTCACGAGGGAGAGCTCGTCGGTCGGGTCGTCGATCGCCTGCAGCACCATCAGCAAGTTGCGGATCTCACTGGTGCTGTACACCAGTGACGACGTCTCGGTGCGATACGGGATGCCTTCGGCATCGAGCGCGTCTTCGAGCTGACCGAGCGACGTGCGCGCCGGCAGCAGGATCGCGATGTCGCCCGGACGGCACGGCTCCCACGTGAGGGCGTCGTCGGGTCCGCGGCGGCTCACGAGCCACTCCTCGTCGAGCGCGGCTCGCACCGCGGCGGCCACGTCGGCGGCTTCGAGCGCGCGCACCTCGTCGGCGAGGATCTTGCGCGGCTTCTCGCCGTCGACGGCCTCGGCTTCGTGAACGTCGACGCCGAGCAGCATCACTTCGGGGCCCGCCGCGTGTGCAGGCTCACCGGTGCCGGTGCCGGTGCCGTCGCGCTCCGGTTCGAGCGCCACGTACTCGGGCTGTGACTCCGGCGTTGCGACGATGAGGTCGGCGAACACGTGGTTCACGAACTCGATCACCGAGCGCGCGGAGCGGAAGTTGCGCGTGAGCCGGTGCAGCGTGCCGCCGAACGCGTCGCGGGCGCGGAGGAAGGCCGCGATGTCGGCGCGGCGGAACCGATAGATCGACTGCTTCGGGTCGCCGACCACGAACAGCCGCCCCGGTTCGGTGCTGATCTCGTCCCACCGTTGCGTGCCGGCCTCCTCCGCCCCCGAGGCGAGCAACGCCGCGAGGTCGCACTGGATTGGGTCGGTGTCCTGGAACTCGTCGAGCAAGAGGTGCGTGTAGCGCTCGCGCAACCGGCGACGCACCTCGATGCCGTGCGCCGGGTCGCGCAGCATGGCGCGCGACAGCACGAGGAGGTCGTGGAACTCGAGCTCGCCGGCGCGCCGGCGCACCGCCGCTTCGGCCACGGTGAACTGGGCGATCGCCCAGGTGATGCGCCGGATCGCGGCCGTCGCCACGGTGGCGGCGCGGTCGCGCGCGAGGTCTCGGAGCGCAGCAACGTCGGCGCGGACGTCGTTGATGTCGCATGACCAGTTGCCCTTCTGGCCGGCGTTGGCGCGGAAGCCGGGCAGACCTTCGTGCAACATGCGCAGCTGTTCGTACTCGTCGAGCGCGGTGCACAGCTGCGGCGCCCAGTCCGCGAGTCGAGCGATCCCGTCGGCGAGCTTGTCGTCGTGGTCGGTGCAGCTCGACGCGACGCGCGCGGCGAGCGCGTCGATGGCGGCAACGAGGTCGTCGATCTCGATCGGCGGTGGCTCCGGCTCCGGACCCATGCGTTGCTCGACGAGGTCCCAGTTGGCGTTGCAGGCGAGCGCGATCGTGCGCAAGGTCGTGCGGGTCACGTCGGCGTTCAACGCGAGGAGCAGCGGCCGTTCGAGGTCGGGGTCGTCGACCAGCTGGTCGAGGAAACGCGTCCAGCGCTCCTCGAATGCCACTTGCGATGCGATGTCGTCGAGCACCTCGACGCGCGGCGGCAGCCCGGCTTCGATCGGGTGCTCGACGAGCAGACGCTGCGCGAACGCGTGCAAGGTGGCGACTGCGGCGCCGTCGAGATCATCGAGCGCGGCCGCCGCGCGCGTGGCAACGACGACGCCGGGATCGCCGGAGCTGGCTCGTTCACGCGCGGAGCTGGATTCTTCGCGCACGGAGCTGGCCTCGAGCTCGAGGGCACGACGGATGCGGTCGCGCAGCTCCGCGGCCGCCTTCTCGGTGAACGTGACCGCCACGATCTCGCGCATGGGCACGTCGGCGACGGTGATCAGCGCAACGACTCGATCCACGAGCGACTTGGTCTTGCCCGAACCTGCCCCCGCCTCCACGAACATCGTCTCGTCGAGACACTCGACGATCGCGCGTCGCGTCCGCGCGTCGGGGTCGTCGAACAGGGAGGCCTGCGCGTCGTCGGTCATGAGAGATCCAACGCGATGGTGCCGACGCCGTCATTCGAAACGACGTCGTCGTGGGGCAGCCCATCGAAGAGCTCGT
>JBEVLJ010000259.1:0-3416 GCA_040509195.1 Acidimicrobiia bacterium | reverse complement strand
AGAACGAGTCGGTCACCGTGAGGTCCGACGGATCGACCGCGTCGTTGGTGTCGTCGGGCCAGGTGATCGGTGACGGCTGGAGCGTCACCGTCGATGGGCACGACGCGTCGATGGTGTTGGTCGACGGTGCGGTGATGGCCGTACACGTGCCCGCGGGTGAGCACGTGATCCTGTTCACGTACGCGCCGAGCACCGTGAAGCTCGGCAAGGCCGTCACCCTCGCGGCGATCCTCGTAGCGATCGTGGGCTTGGTGTTCACCTTCGTGCGTGGGCGGCGCCGGAAGGATTCCGCTTCCGATCGCGACGACGCGACCGCAGCGCCGTCGGTGTCGAGCGCAACGCACTGAACCACGCGGCCCACCGCGTGCGCGCGTGGCCGCGTTCCGGTGCGCACGCGTTTCCCGCGGCATGACGCGCGTCGTGTCGCGCGTACGACAGCGCGACAAGCGCTGATCTCACCATTGCGCTCGCCCAGCTCGAGAACGACTCGTGACGGGCGATGACGAGCAACCGCGAGCGCTCGTTGTGGAACTCCGAGAAGGTCGAGCCGGCCACCGAGGTGGCCGAGTTCAGGTGCTCCACCACCGACTCCGGCACGTACTGATACGTCCACCCGCGCTCGGTCCCGCGGTGGGAGAGCTCGGTGTCCTCGTAGTACATGAAGAGCGCGGGGTCGAAATTGCCGACGTCGTCGAGATACGCGTGACGGAGGAGCACCGCGTTGCCGCTCCACGCGTCGACCGTCGCGGGGGTACGAAGCGTCGCGGCATCTGGCTCGAGGTAGTGGCGGTCGCGCGGGACGCCGTCGGACCCGACGGTGACGCCGGCGGTGTTGAGGTACCGACGCGCGGGGCCGCGGTCGGGGACCGCGAACTCCATGGCGGTCGCGGCGACGTGATGTGCTGCCGACTGGGCGCCGTCGGAGACCGTCACCGTCGCCTCGCCACACGCGGCGAGCTCGAACATGAGCGTGTCGTCCGAGTCGTCGCCATCGTGGTCGGTCGTCGGTACCAGCACGGATGCAGTGCTCGCTCGTGTCCAGCGGCCGTCCTCGAGGTTCGGGCCCCAGAACCCGTCGAGGTGGCGGAGGCGTGTGGTGAGATCGGTGCCGCCGCGCCGCGCGCGGATGAGACGCACTCCACCATGGCGCGCGTCGCCCGGCGGGGTGACGGTGAGGTCGATCCGGCGGTAGCGACCGGCGAGCAGCACCGTCGGGCTCGCCGCTCCAACGACCGGATCGCGCTCGAGCGCTTCGACGAGGGGAGCGAGCCATCCCGGTTCGACGCGTGCGTCGGGATTGATCAGAGCGACGTGGTCGACGCCGCCGAGGTCACGGAACGCGAGGTTGTTGGCGCGGCCGAACCCGACGTTCTCCGCGGTCTGGATCAGCCGCACCGACGGGAGCTCTGCCTTCACCCGCGCGACCACGTCGTCGTCCGACGCGTTGTCGACCAGCACGACCTCGATCCGGTGCTCGGGCCACTCGGTCGCGAGCACCGAATGCAGACACTCGAGCGTGAGGTCGCCGCCGTTGAAGTTGACGACGACGACCCGAACGAACGGCACGCCGGTCATGATGCGCCGGCCATGATGTGCGGGTCACGATGTGCCGTCACGGTCGATGACGGGCGATCCCGAGGTAGGTCAATCGCTTGGTGTCGCGACGGAGGCGACACACCGAATCGAGCACGATCCCCGACGTGAGACACACCAGCGCGACGATCTGGATCGCGGCTGCGAGGATCGCGGTGGGAAAGCGCGGCACGAGGCCAGTCTCTGCGTACTCGATCAGGATCGGTAGCGCGAGGCCCCACGCGACCACCGTGAGCCCGAGCGCGAGGATGCTGAAGAACCGCATCGGGCGCATCTCCTTGAACAACAGCAGTGCCACCATGAGAATGCGGAAGCCGTCGTGGTACGTGCGGAGCTTGCTCTCGGATTCGTCGCCGCGTGATCCGTAGGTGGTGAGCACCTCCGCGCAGGGCGCGTCGATGTCGACGGCGTGCGCCGTGATCTCGGTCTCGATCTCGAAGCCCGACGAACGCGCGGGAAACGACTTCACGAAGCGTCGCGTCATCGCGCGGTAGCCCGAGAACACGTCGGTGAAGTGACTGCCGAACAGCACACGCAACACGCGGTTGAAGACGCGGTTGCCGGTGTCGTGGCCGCGCCGGTACACCTCGTCGTCGTCGGGAACGGGAGCTCGGGTGCCGACCACCATGTCGAGGTCGTCGTCGAGCAATTGCTTCACCATGCCGAGGGCGGCACCCGCGTCGTACGTGGCATCGCCGTCGACGAGCACGTACACGTCGGCGTCGATGTCGGCGAACATGCGGCGCACCACGTTCCCCTTGCCCGGTCGACTCTCGGCGCGCACGATGGCGCCGGCGGCTCGGGCGCGGTCGGCGGTGTCGTCGGACGAGTTGTTGTCGTACACGTAGACCACTGCGTTCGGGAGCGCGGAGCGGAAGTCTTCGACGACGCGCGCGACGGAACTCGCCTCGTTGTGGCACGGCACGAGCACCGCGATGCTGGCCTCGTTCGACCGACCCGCGTCGGAGATCGCTGGTTCGCTCACGGGCGGCGCGCGTAGACCAGCAGGTTCTTGCCTGCGAGCGACTTGGTGACGTGGTCGATCGCGAGACTCACGGGGAACGCATACGAGTCGTAGAGCGAGAGCGCGCGCTCGTCGAGATCACCGTCGCGGTTGCCGATCGCCTTGTACACCAGTGCGGCGAGGAACCCGAGGCTGTCGACGTACTGACACGAGTCGACGGTGAACCCGGCGGCGCTGACCGCGGCGGTGAGGCCAGGCTTCTTGTAGCGGCGAACGTGCCCGACCTTCTCGTCC
The DNA here is from genome assembly GCA_040509195.1 of Acidimicrobiia bacterium. Classification (GTDB taxonomy): domain Bacteria; phylum Actinomycetota; class Acidimicrobiia; order IMCC26256; family DASPTH01; genus DASUMF01. Next base: position 565 of record JBEVLJ010000259.1, on the reverse strand, counting down.
ATCGCCGTGAACAGGATCGGGAACGCCGGCACGTAGATCGTGAGACGACCGCCGGGCTTCAACGCGTCGAAGATGCCGCGGAGCGCGGCGACGTCGTCGTCGATGTGCTCGAGCACGTTCATGGAGTACGCCGCGTCGAACCCGTCGGCGCCGCGCAGCGTGGCGAGGTCGTCGCCGCACTCGAAGCCGGAATCGGTGAGCATTCCCAGCAGCAGCGGGTCGGGCTCGAGGCAGGAGACTCGATAGCCCTCGTCGCGCAACGCGCGAGCCATCGTGCCGGATCCGGCGCCGAAGTCGAGCACCCGCTGCGTGCCGGGCGCGTCGAGCGTGTAGGTGACGCGACCCCGCAAGTGGGCGAGGTACTTCTGCGCGACCTCCATCATCTCGAGGTTGTCGACGCCGGTGTAGTCGGGCCCCGTGCTCATGGCACAGTCACTGTAAACGCTCGATCCGGATCGTCACGCGACTTGGCGCGCCTAATGATCGCGATCAGAGTCCCAAGGCCGACGACGAACAGCCCAGTGACGACAAGCGCGCCGCCCGGCGGTTGCCAGCGGAAGTCGGG
>JBEVLJ010000258.1:0-2866 GCA_040509195.1 Acidimicrobiia bacterium | reverse complement strand
GCCCAACGGTCTGCTCAACCGGCTCACCATCGCCGCATTCAACGAGTTGTGGTACCGGGTCACGCCGTCGTTGCACGGACACGTCGAGACGATTTCGTCGTTCTTCCACCCGCTCGACGGAATCCGCGACTGGAACCGCCTCTACGGCAGCCGCGGGTTCCTGCAGTACCAGTACGTGGTGCCTGACGCGGCAACCACCACGGTGCGTCGTTCGATCGAGATGTTGAGCAGCGCGCGCGCCGCGTCGTTCCTCGCGGTGCTCAAGCGGTTCGGTCCCGGCAACCCCGGTCCGTTGTCGTTCCCGGTACCCGGCTGGACGCTCGCACTCGACATCCCCTGCACCGTGCCCGGACTCGCGGCGTTGCTCGACGACCTCGACGAGCTGGTCGCCGATGCGGGCGGGCGCGTGTACCTCGCCAAGGACTCACGTCTCCGCCCCGAGTTGCTGCCGGTGATGTACCCCGAGCTCGACCGCTTCGCCGAGCTGCGTGCCCGCGTCGACCCCGCGTGCGTGCTCCAATCCGACCTGCAGCGCCGACTGGGCCTGCCCTGACCGCCCCAAAGCCCGTTCTGGCGTCAAAAACCCGTGAGATGGACGGGTTCTTGACGCCGGTACGGGAGAAGTGCCGCCACAGAGAGATGAGACTCGTCAGATGAAGGATGCGTTGGGATCGGTGCAGTCGGTGCTCGTGTTGGGCGCAGGGTCCGACATCGCGCAGTCGACCGTGCGGGCGCTCGTCGCGCGCCGGGCCCGCACCATCGTGCTCGCGGCGCGCGACCCTGAGTCGGTCGCCGGGTTCGCCGACGAGCTGCGCACGCTCGGCGCCACCCGCGTCGACACGATCGCCTTCGACGCGCACGACACCGACGCGCACGAGGCGCTCGTCGAGGGCGTGTTCTCCGGTGCCGGCGACATCGACCTCGCGATCCTCGCGTTCGGCGTGCTCGGCGACCAAGAGGTGGCGGAGCGCGATGCCAGCGCCGCGATCGAGATCGCGCAGGTGAACTACCTCGGATCGGTGTCGACCGCAGTGCCGATCTCGCAACGCATGCGTGACCAGGGCCACGGCACGATCGTTGCCTTGTCGTCGGTCGCCGGCGAGCGCGCTCGGCGTTCGAACTTCGTGTACGGCTCGTCGAAGGCGGGCATGGACGCGTTCTTCCAAGGACTCGGCGACGCGCTCGTCGGCACCGGCGTGAACGTGATGATCGTGCGCCCCGGCTTCGTGCACACGAAGATGACCGAAGGCATGGATGCCGCGCCGCTCTCGACCACTCCTGAGGCCGTCGCGGACGCGATCGTGAAAGGACTCGAGCGCGGGACAGAAACGGTGTGGGTGCCGAACACGATGCGCTACGTCATGTCGGTGCTGCGCCACGTGCCGCGCCCGGTGTTCCGCAAGCTGCCGATTTGACCCCGAAGTCGACGCGCAGGTGAAGTCGACCGAGCGACCGTTCGACCACACGCCGGTTCACACCGCCGAACTGCCGGCAACGCCGCAGCGCGAGCGCACCATCCACGCCGACGCCTGGATCGAAGCGCCACCGTCGCTGCACGAGCTCGGCGCCGACATCTGCCAACCCGACGCGGGCTACCTCCGACGGATCCACGGCTGGCTCCTGTGGCGCGCGGGCCCACCGACCCACGGCGACGCTCGCTACCTCGCGATCGCCGCCGACGACCTCGCCGCGACGTGGACCTTCCGCCTCTTCCCCGACGGCACCGGCGAGGGCGAAGGACCTGACGGCAGAGTTCACGCTCGCTTCCGCACCTGGAAAGAAGCCCTCCGCGACCACAGCAGGGAGTGCCCATGAGCCGGCCGATCGTCACCGTCTTCCGATCGCGTCTCCGTGACGGCGTCAACGAGACCTATGGCCCGATGGCAGAACTGATGGAGCGACGTGCGCGCGCGATGCCGGGTTTCATCGACCTCAAGTCGTTCATTGCCGCGGATGGTGAACGAGTGTCGGTGATCACCTTCGAGTCGCGGTCGGCGCACGATGCCTGGCGTGACGATCCGGAGCACCGGGCTGCGCAACAGCGAGGAGCCGACGAGTGGTACGAGTCCTACGCGATCCAGGTGTGCGAGCTCGTCGACGAGCGGGCATTCTCGAGCCCATAGCGTGAAGGTGATGGACACCGTCGCCGCGTTCGACTTCGACGGCACCCTGTCGACGCGCGACAACTTCGTGCCCTTTCTCCGCCGCGTCGCAGGGACCGCGGCCGTGGCCCGGGCGATGGCCACGAACTCGGCGCGTCTCGTGCGCGAGCCGCGCGACTCCTGGTCGCGCGACGAATTGAAGGCGCTCGTGCTGCGCGACCTGTTCTCGGGGTACGACGGCGACGCGCTCGACGAGATCGCTCGTGGTTACGCGTTCGAGATCATCCAACGCCACCTCGCGCCCGAGATGGTGCAGCGCGCCGACTGGCACCGCACGCAGGGCCACGCGCTCGTGATCGTGTCGGCGTCGCTCGGCGTGTACCTCCGCCCGATCGCCGAGCACCTGCGCTTCGACGCGGTGCTGAGCACCGAGCTCGAGGTCGGAGCCGACGGCACGCTCACCGGCGAGATGGCCGGCGCGAACGTGCGCGGTGAGGAGAAGGCACGTCGACTCGACGCGTGGATCGGCGATCGCGATCTGTTCGTGTGGGCGTATGGCGACAGCTCCGGCGACCGTGAGCTCTGGGCGCGCGCCGACCGGGCGGTGAAGGTGAAGAAGGGCCGCGCGACCCGGAAACCGTAAAGAGGTCGCCAATTGCGCTCCGGTAGCCTGGGGAGAGATGTCTGATTTCCTCGCCGCGCTGCGTGAACGCGTTCTGATCTTCGACGGCGCGTTCGGCACGTGGGTCCAGGGTCACGACCTC
>JBEVLJ010000257.1:0-3112 GCA_040509195.1 Acidimicrobiia bacterium | reverse complement strand
TCTCAGCCCCGCCGAAAGTGAGGAGTGAGGAACCGGTCCACTCAACCACGTCATTGAGCGTTGCGACCGGCGGTCGACCGAGGTCGACGACCCCTCCCGGGGGCGGAAGAGCAGTTGCAGCCCCGGGCACGATCCGCACCGACCCGCTGGCTGATCCGTCAGATCCTGGTGAGCGCGCGACCGCAACAGCCGCGGCCGTGCACAGGACAGCGACAAGCGCGATGCCGCCAGACCAGATGCGGCGTTCCCTCAGTCGCGGCATTTGCCACCTCCGTGAGAGCCGGAGTAGTCCGGCATGAATGCCCCAGTATGGAGAAGCGATCCGCCGGACGTCGGGCACAGCGCGGACCCGCTCAACTCCTGAAGCAACCATTCGACGCGACGCGTACTCGGGTGAAGCACACCGCGTGGGCAGCGTCAACGGGACGGCTGAAGTCGACCTCGCGGCGCTGATCCGCGGTTCAACAGTGTGCCGCGCAATGGAGCTCGATCGAGGTGGCCGATGCGGCCAGACCGAGAGGCCAGAAGCGCCCGAACTCCCACGCGACGGGCGCTTCGAGGTGGAGCGGGTGACGAGAATCGAACTCGCGTTCTCAGCTTGGGAAGCTGATGTTCTGCCTCTGAACTACACCCGCGTGCACGGACGGATCCGCGAGCACGAGATGGTACCGGTCGGAGCGCGCGCATCACTGGGGCACACGCGCAGGCGCTCGATCGTCGCAACGGCTCGCCGCCGTCGTCGGGCAAGATGGCGCGACACCGCACCGATGCGCGGCGACACGACCGGTTGGGAGACCACACCATGATCAAGGGATTCCGCAACTTCTTGATGCAGGGTCAGGTGGTCGTGATCGCCATCGGCCTGATGGTGGCGCTCGCGTTCAGCACGCTCATCAAGGCGTTCACCGACGCGATCATCAGCCCGCTGCTGAATCGCTTCCAGGGCGGCGGTGGCATTGGCCTCGGGATCCAGCTCGGTGACGACGGCAACCCGAAGACGTTCCTCGACCTCGGGTCGGTCATCTCGGCGATCATCTACTTCGTGATCTTCATGGCGGTGCTCTACTTCCTGATCGTCGTGCCCTACAAGGCGATGATGGCGCGCCGCGGCGAGACGGTGTTCGGCGATCCCGCGCCGGTGAAGACGTGCCCGGCGTGCTTGTCGGACGACCTACCCGTTGCCGCGTCGAAGTGCCGGTACTGCGGCACCGACCAACCGGTCGCTGCCTGAGCGAACGCTGATCCGTCAGTCGGGCGCGTCGAGCTCGGCCAACCGACGTTCGATCAGACGACGTTCCGCGTCGTCGTGCACGAGCTCGAGTGCGCGGCCGTACGCGGCGCGTGCCTCGTCGAAGCGATCGAGCCGGCGGAGCAGCTCGGCGCGCGTCGTGTGCAGGTAGAGGTAGCCGTCGAGGTCGACTTGCTCGACGAGGTGCAAGCCCGCGGCCGGCCCATCGGCTTCGGCAATCGCCGCGGCGCGGTTGAGCTCGACGACCGGCGAACGCGTCATGCGCGCGAGCTCGCCGTAGAGCGCGGCGATCTGCACCACGTCGCGCGGCTCGTCGACGTGCAACGACGCGATCGCGGCTTGGATCACGTACGGACCGCGTCCGCCCAGCGCGAGCGCGCGGTCGAGCAGCGCGCGACCGTCGGCGATCTGGTCGGTGTGCCACAACGCTCGGTCCTGCTCAGCCAGCAACACCAGCTCGCCGTCGCGCATGCGCGCGTCGCGACGCGAGTCGTGCAACAACATCATCGCCAGGAGCCCTTGCGGCTCCGGCTCGTCGGGCATGAGCGCCGCGAGCGCCCGACCGAGCCACAACGCCTCGGCGGTGAGGTCGCCGCGACCGCCATACCCCTCGTTGAAGATGAGGTAGACCACCGCGAGCACCGCCGCGAGCCGTTCCGGCAACAGGTCCGCGGGCGGAACCCGGAACGGGATGCCTGCCACCTTGATCTTGCGCTTGGCGCGCACCAGCCGTTGCGCCATCGTCGCTTCGGGCACGAGGAACGCACGCGCGATCTCATCGGTGGTGAGCCCGCCGAGCGTCCGCAACGTGAGCGCGACGCGTGCGTCGACCGCGAGCGCCGGATGACAACACGTGAAGATGAGCTCGAGCCGCTCGTCGGGGAACGCGGTCGGCGGGTCAGCGGTCGGGTCGTCGTCCATGGATGCTTCCAACAACTTCGTCTTCTCGGCAAGCGTCTGCTCGCGGCGCACACGATCGATCGCTCGTCGACGCGCCGTCGTGATCAGCCACGCGCGCGGATTGGTGGGGACGCCGTCCACCGGCCACCGCTGCGCGGCGACGGCGAACGCTTCCTGCGCGGCCTCCTCGGCGAGGTCGAAGTCGCCGAGGAGACCGATGAGCGTGGCCAGCACGCGCCCCCACTCGTCGCGGAAGATCTCGTCGAGCTTGGTCACCACTCCATGATCGGACGGATCTCGATCGCACCGCCGAGTCGCGCCGCCGGGATCATCGCCGCGAGCGCGATCGCCGCGTCGAGGTCGTCGGCGTCGTAGATCAGGTAGCCGTTCAGTGCTTCCTTCGTGTCGACGAACGGACCGTCGGTGGTGAGCGTCTCGCCGTCACGAACGCGCACGGTCGTCGCGGTGTCGGGCGGCTGCAGACCATTGCCGGGGGTGACACCGGGCGTGGCGTTGACCGCGCCGTACGCGGCGTAGATCTCCTGCTGCTCGTCGGGCGACAACGTGGCCCACGCTTCGGGGTCGAGCGGGGTGGGCGTGGTGCCCTGGTGGATCAGCAACATGTACTTCATCGGGTCCTCCTCTGGGGTGTGGTCCCGGTAGGACGAGCGGGCCGCGGCGAAATCGACAGGCGGCCGCAGAAATTCTCTCAGCCGAGCGTGGCCTTGGTGACTTTGCCGTCGTCGATCTCGAACGTCACCCGGTTCTCGACGAAGTCCTGGGTGAGCATGAACTGCTCGTCCTCTTCGCGACCGATGCGCCACGGACGATCGTCGGCCTCGGCCTTCGCGATCGCAGCCTGCTTCGAGAGACCCACGTAGGCCGACGCCGCATCACCTTTCACGGTCGAGCCCGTCTTCCCGCCGCTCGACGCGTCGGTGGAATCGCCCGAGCTGCCACACG
>JBEVLJ010000256.1:0-2919 GCA_040509195.1 Acidimicrobiia bacterium | reverse complement strand
CGAGCGCGGTGGCGATGTCGGTGAGCACGGGGTGGGGGAGCGCCGCTTCGTTCCGGCACCAGTGGGAGAGGCGCGGGTCGTCGACCATGCGGTCGTACATGTGGCGGCGGCCTTGGTGCCAGGTGACTTCGGCCACGAGATGGTCGAGCAGACCATCGGTGCCGTCCACCCACCCGCGACGGACGTCGACCCACGCACGATCGGTCAACCAGCGTCGCTCCACGGGGGCATCACCGCGGAGCGCAGGCGTGCCAGTGGCGAAGAGCGAACGCTGGTGAAGCACCACGAATCGAGTCTATCGAACGCCTGTTCGACACGGAATTGAAGACGCGGACGCCGTCGCGCGCCATGGCGGTCGGTGCCTGGTCTGACGGTGTTCGGTCGCTAACGGCTCTGGGAGTACGTGACCATGCGTCGGTACACGCCGATCACCTTCTGCGAGTAGTTCGGGTCCGTCGCCCAGTTCCCGTGACCCATGTCGCTCCAGGTGGGCGCCCACCCTCGTGCGAAGAACGTGTCGAAGCGACGCACCGCGTTCGCCGGGTCGCTGCCGTAGAGATAGGGGGACACGGGGTGCGAGAGCTGCACGGCGGTGACGCCCGCGTCGGCGTATTGGCGGAGCAACTGGATCTGCGCGCGTACGCCCTCGCGCGGCGTGGGGAACGTGTTCCCCTTCGCGCAGCTGTCGCACCAGCCGATGCCGGAGTAGTTGTTGGCCGGCGCTGATTCGAAGCCGCCCGTCTCGATGACGGATTGCGCGAACGCCAGGTCGCCGCGCACGTTCTCGTCGCGTCCCTCGTCGAGGAAGATCTGGGCCAACTCGGTGAGGTCGGCGTTGATGCGGGGCGAGAACCCTTGCGACCGTACCCAGCCTGCGAGTTGCGACGCGGTGAGCGTGGCCGGGCCCATCACCGGTTCCCCGGCCGCGTGGAGCGCGCCGATCACGCGGGCGCGAGCGAGCGCGCCGTTGGCCGCTGCGACCAGGTGCTCGAGCTCGCTTCGGCGCTGCTCCAAGCTGGCCGCGAGTTGGTCGAGGCGCGCACGTTGCGCATCCAGTTGCGCCTGCTCGTCGCGCAACGTGTTCTGCACGGCCGCGAGCTGAGTGCGCGTGTGTTCGAGCTGGCTCGCTGCGCGCGCATTGCTCGAAGCGGCAGCATCGCTGAGCGCTTGTCGACGCGCGGCCTGCAGCACCGAACTGCTGCTCACGATCGCGTCGAGCCCACCACCGGTGCCGCCATTGCGGTAGAGCGCGACGGCGCGGGCGCGCATGACGGTTCGGAGCGCGTCGCGCTGCGTGGCCAGATCGGCGCGTTGCTGGTCGAGCGATTGGATCTGGGCCACATGTTCGTCGATCGACTGCTGGGTCGCGTCGCGTTCCTGTTCGTTCTGCGTGAGCGCGTCGGCGGCCTGGTGCGCGGCGGCCTGCGCGCCGGCCAGTTGTTCGCGCGCTTGCACCACGGCCGGGTCTGATTCCACGAAGTCGGTCTGCGCGTAGGCGAGGAGTACCGGAGTGACGACCGAGCTGATCCCGGCGAGCACGACCACGACCGCGAGGCCGCGTGCGCCGCGTCGGATCCGTCGCATCGTGACAGCCTACGAAACACGTCAGCCACATCAGCAACGGCAGCCACGTCAGCCCCAGAATCGCAAGCGACCCGGCGTCCACCGCCTTTCACGGGGGCGAAGGCCTCACCGATAGCCTCGTTCGATGCTTCCCGCCTGGACCCGCCACCTCGCGCCTGGAATCGAACCGGCTGACGTCGACCTCACCGCCGCGGTGTCACTCCCGGCCGCGTGGGCGCGGAATTGGGCCGCCGATCCGGATCGCTTGGCCGTGCACGACGGTGACGGTTGGACCACCGCGGGCGAGCTCGACGAGCTCACCCGACGATGCGCGGCACGGTATGCGGCTGCCGGCCTCGTCCCCGGCGATCGCGTGGTGGTGAGCGCGGCCGCCTGTGTCGACCTCGTCGTCGCGCACGTTGCTGCGCTGCGGGCGGGGCTCGTGGTGATCCCCGTGAACGCCGCGTACCGCCAGCGCGAGGTGGAGCAGATCGCTCGCGACGCCAATCCGGCGGCGGCGATCATCGACGACCTCACCTTCGGGGGTTGGGTTGCCGACGCGAGCAACCGCGACGTCTTCGTCCGCACGCCCACCGACGTCGCGCGCGACACCAGCGCGGTGGGCGACGCCAGCAGCCTGCAGCTGGACGCGAGCGCGTCGGCCGACGACGCGATGCTCTGTTACACGTCGGGCACCACCGGCACGCCGAAGGGCGCACGCCTCACGCACGGCAACATCCTGGCGAGCCCGGAAGCACTCAGGCTCGCGTGGCGTTGGACCGCCGACGATCGCTTGGTGCTCGCGTTGCCGCTGTTCCACATGCACGGCCTCGGCATCGGCCTGCACGGTTCGCTGCTCGCGGGGGCCGGCGTGTTGCTGTTGCCACGGTTCGACCCCGACGCCGTGCTCGACACCGCGCGCGATCTCGGCGGCACGATGTTCTTCGGCGTGCCCACGATGTACGACCGGCTCGTCGCGTCACCGCGTTGCGCGGAGCTGGCTGAGCTGCGCCTGTGCGTGTCGGGTTCGGCACCACTGCCGCCTGCGTTGTTCAGCGCCTTGCAGGAACAGGCAGGGCTCACGGTGCTCGAGCGCTACGGCATGACCGAGACGCTCATGAACGTGTCGAACCCGTTCGACGGTGAACGACGCGCCGGTACGGTCGGCTTCCCCCTCCCTGGGGTCGACCTGATGCTCGCGCCCGACGGCGAGATCCTCGTGCGCGGCCCGAACGTGTTTCCCGGTTACTGGGAACGACCGGAAGCGAACGAAGCTTCGTTCTCGGACGCGGACGACGGTGGCGACCCGTGGTTCCACTCCGGTGACATCGGCGAGTTCGATGCCGACGGCTACCT
>JBEVLJ010000255.1:0-4594 GCA_040509195.1 Acidimicrobiia bacterium | reverse complement strand
GAGGATCTTGGCGATGACGGAGTCGAAGAGCTTGGTGATCGAGTGACTCCCCGTCGCCCAGGTGATGAGCAGGGTCGCGATGGCAACCGCGCCCAGGATCACCAACGCGTACTCAGCCGTCGACTGACCGGCTTCGTCGACTCGAACTCGCAGTGCGCGCACACGCGCGCCGACCCGATGGAACATGAGATGTCCTCCATCCGACGAAGCCCCGCTTCGCCGATCGTGATGAGCGCGGGGAAGAGCAGCTCCGGTGCCCCGGCTCAGAGTCGAGCGAGCCCTGACGCGAGACCGGGCACGACCGTGAGGAGCACGAAGGCCGGGAGCACGAGGAAGACCAAGGGAAAGAGGAGACGGACCGGCACTCGCCGCGCATGCGCCTCCGCCGCGCGACGCAGCGCCGTTCGCTCTTCACCCGCCAATCGGGCCAGCGCGGGGCCGACGGGAGCGCCGAGTCGATCCGAGGTGAGCAGTGCGTCAGTGAGTGGACGCAGCGAGGGATCGGTCGTGGCCATGTCGTCGAGCGAACGAGGGAAGCTCGTGCCCAGCGCGCACTCGCGCAACGCGCCGGCGAACCTCGTGGCCAGCAACGGAGGGCCCCACTGCGCCGCGGTCTGCACGGCCAGGTACGGCGTGCAACCCGCATCGACCGCGACCCCCAGCAGATCGAGTGCCACCGGCCGCTCGCGTGCAAGCATGCGCTCGGCTGCGCGATCGGAACGTCGAGCGCCGACATCGCGCAACACGCGACCGACGGGACCCACCGCGCGCACGAGCCCGGCAACCCGTTGGTGGCACCACTCGCGCAGGCGAGCGGTGCGCGCCGCGCTGGCGGTGCGCGTTCCCGGCGCGAGACGGCCTGCGATCTCGGCGCGTCGCGCCCGCGCCACCACGGGCCGCGCCGCCAACGCAGCCCATGCCAGGCCGAGCAACCACGGCAGCGAGACCATCACGTCACCCACGATCGCGAGCCCACCTCACGCCTCCGAACGCACGATGCGCCGGATCCAGAGCGCGGCCAGCGCTTCGAGGCCGAGCCCGATCACCAGGCACACTCGGCCGACCGACGTGGTGACCAGTGCGGTCACGGAGCGCGCATCGATCAGGCTCGCGAACACGAGGTACCCGAGCGGCGCGGCGCCGACGACCACCGCCGACATCCGCGCCTGCGTGGACAACGACTGCGCTTCGGCCACCGCGTCGAGCCGGTGACGCAGCGACGACGCGAGACCGTCAATCGCATCGGCTGCCCGCCCACCCATCGTGGTCGCGACCGCGAGCGCACCCGCGGCAGCACGCACACCTGGCGCGTCGTGCTCCTCCGGCCACGCACTCAACGCGTCGACGAACGACAGGCCGAGTCGCGTGCGACGATGTACTCGTCCGAGATCGCGGGCCACCGGCGATGACGACTCCCCGATGCGCTCCACCGCCGACGCAACGCTGCCGCCGCCACGGAGCTCGGCGGCGACCTGCTCGAGCGCCGCCGGCAGCGCAACGGCGAAGTGGCGCTCTTGACGAGTGCGCGCGAGATGCAGCCCAACCGGCCCGGCGACCGTGCACATCGCCACCGCCGGCACGACCATCGCGGGGATCATCAGCATGGCGACGAGCCCGGCGGCGAGCGTGCCGCCGATCCACGCCTCGACCGCCGACTCGGGCGTGACGTGGAGGTCGGCAGACGCGAGCGCGTGCGCCAAGGTGGGTCGCAGGCGGCCGGGCACCCGCCACCGCGACGACGCGTGCAGCTCGCGTGCTCTCGACGCGGCCTCGGCTCGTCGCGCGGCGACGATCAGTGCGACGACCAACACCGACCCGATGGTCGTCGCCACGATCGCGGTCACGCGAACCACCGCGCGTCGAGTGGGGGCGCGTCGGGCACTCGCGCGGATCGCATCGGACCATTGGCGGCCACCAGGTCGACGTCGCCGCGTGCGAACAACGGACGAACGCGGGTCGCGCTCCCATGAGGCGCGACCTCGGCGATGGTTTCGATCCGCCGATCGCCCCCAGCCCGCCGGGCGACGAACACGACGACATCGACGCTGGCCGCGATCTGCGCACGGATCGCATCCAACGGCAAACCCGCATCGGCGAGCAGGACCAACGTCTCGAGGCGCGTCAACGCGTCGGCGGCGCTGTTGGCATGGATGGTGGAGAGCGAACCTTCGTGGCCGGTGTTGAGGGCTTGCAACATGTCGAGCGCTTCGCCGCCGCGCACCTCACCGACGACCAACCGGTCGGGACGCATGCGCAGTGCTGCTCGCACGAGGTCTCGCACCGCGACCCCGCCCGCGCCCTCGGCATTCGCCGGCCGCGCTTCGAGGCGCACCACGTGCGCTTGCGGCAGGCGCAACTCCGCCGTCTCCTCGATCGTGACCACGCGATCGTCGGCGGGCACCGCGCCAGCCAGGGCATTGAGCAAGGTGGTCTTGCCTGCGCTCGTGCCACCGGCAACCAGGACGTTCCACCCTGCCTGCACCGACCACCGGAGGAACGAGTCGGCCGCCGCGCCCGCCCCGAACGCCTCAGGCGGCAGGTGGCGCGCCGCGAATCGACGGATCGTGACGCACGGACCGTCGACCGCGAGCGGCGGGATCACCGCGTGGAGACGCGAGCCGTCGGCGAGACGGGCGTCGACCATCGGCGACGCCCGATCGAGGCGAAGACCGAGTGGACCGACGATGCGCTCCACCAGCCGCACGATGGTGGCCGCATCGAGCGCGAGCGCCACCGGCTCGAGACGTCCGGCGCGTTCGACGTACGCGCGGCCAGGGCCGTTGAGCATCACCTCGGTGACGTCGGGGTCGGCGAGCAACGGTTCGAGTGGTCCGAGCCCGGCGACCTCGTCGACGAGCTCGTTGACGAGACGATCGAGACGGGCACGCGCCAAGAGCGGTTGCTCCGCACGCACGAGTTGCACCAGTCGACTGTGGAGCTCGATGCGCGACGGCGCATCGTCGGCGCCTTCCGCCACCAACCGGCGATGGACACGGTGCTTGAGCGCCGCATCGTGCTCCCCACCAACTCGCGGTGCAGCGATCGGCGCGGTCATGCCGCCGCGCCACGCGCCGGTGTGATCCCGGACCGCGCGGTGACGAGCATCGCCGCACGCCCCAGCACGTCGGGGAGGCGGGCCGCCAACACGCCGGCATCGACCGCACGCGACACCGCGTCGCGCATCGGTACGCGCGCCAACACGGGGATGCCCAACACGTCGGCGATCTCGCGTCGCGTGAGCGACCGACCGGGTTCGTCGACCAGCACCGCACCCATCGTGGATCCCAACCCGGGCGATCGCACCGCGCGACGCAACGTGAGGTAGCACCCGCGCACGACCACGACCGCCACGTCGGCGACTTCGACCATCGCGCGCGCGGCGGGATCGGTTGCCGTTCCACAGTCGGCGACCACCGGCACGGGCGCATCGCGCAACGCCACCGCCAGCGCAGCGCCGGCCTCGGCTGCGGCACGCGGGCGCAACGCTCGTTCCGTCGTGCCTGCAGCCAGCAGCGCCACCCCCGGTGCGACTTCCACCAGCAAGCGGTCGAGCGAGTCGGTGGGTGCCTCCACTCCGGCGTCGAGCCAGTCGAGCAACCCCAACTCCGGCTCGCCGGCCAAGCCGAAGATCGCCGGTTGATCGCCGGCCAGGTCCGCGACGCGGCACCCTCCGGCCGGACCGCGAGCCAGCACGACCGCGCAGGCCGCGGCGAACACCGAGGTGCCCGAGCCTCCCTTCGGAGACCACAGCGCGAGCAACATGAACGTTCCTTCCTCTGGAAGCACGCGCAGTCGCGCGCGCCGATGCACAGAGGAAGCTCGCGAGGGAAGATCCGTGACCGTACGCCCGCGACACGCGAACGTCAAGGGGTCGATCGCGTTCGACCCGCCAACGACGTCCGTAGGATCAGTCGATGGACGAGACCCGCGCCAGTCACGATTCGCGCGCGCTCCAGTTGCTGTACCCGCTACGCGACTTCCTCCGCGTCGAGGCCGCCGGTGGCATCGTGTTGGTGTTCGCGGTCGTGGTTGCACTCGTGTGGGCCAATGCAGCGCCACGCAGCTACGACGAGCTCTGGTCGACCGTGTTCACCGTCGGTACCGAGAGCCACAACTTCTCGCTCACGCTGCGCGAGTGGGTGAACGACGGTTTGATGGCGATCTTCTTCTTCGTCGTCGGCCTCGAGATCAAGCGCGAGGTCGTCGACGGGGAGCTGCGCGACCCCCGCAAGGCCGCACTCCCCGCGATCGCCGCGCTCGGCGGGATGGCCCTCCCCGCGCTGCTCTATGTCACGTTCAATGCTGGGGGGCCCGGCGCCGACGGCTGGGGCATCCCGATGGCCACCGACATCGCGATGGCGATCGGTGTGCTGAGCCTGCTCGGCAGTCGCGTGCCGTCGTCGTTGAAGCTGTTCCTGCTCGCACTCGCGATCGTCGACGACCTCGGCGCCATCATCGTGATCGCGGTCTTCTATTCGGATCACTTCGACACGCGCGCCGAGCTCGTGGCCATCGCGCTGATCGCAACGATGCTCGGACTTCGTTGGTTCGGTGTGCGCAACCTCATCCCGTACTTGGTGCTCGGCGTCGCGGT
>JBEVLJ010000254.1:0-3739 GCA_040509195.1 Acidimicrobiia bacterium | reverse complement strand
GCGGGCTTGCCCACGTGCACGCGTTGCTCCCGATACGACGCGGCGAGCTCCTGCGCGCGCTCAGGGTTGATGAACTCCGCAGTCATGTCGACCAACACCCGCGCGAACGTGCGGCCGTGCGCGGGCAGGCCCGAGTCGAGGCCGAGCGCCCAGTGCGCGAGCTCGTGCAGCACGACGCCCTTCGTCCGGTACCGACGGGGGAGCGTGATCGTGGGGCCGGTCGGCTCTTCGCGGTAGAACGCTTGCTTCGCTCCGTTGCCGGGGCGCAACCTCGGCACCACGCCGAGGTGACGTTCGGGGAAGCGCACGTTCCACCACAACGTGCCGACGACTCGGTCCACGAACGTTGCGCACGCGTCGAGCCCGGGAAGCGGGCTGGATGGCAGCGGTGTCTCGGCCAGATACACGCGCCGGCGTTGTGCGTCGCGCGGCATGCCCGCGCTGCGAAGTTGCGTGGTCAGTGCGACGTGTTCGTGTGCGGGGGTCTCGTGAGCGTCGTGTGAAGACCTGGTGCGCGTGAAGAGTGGCATCTCGGGGTGCAGGGTACGCTCCGACGAGATGCCTTCCCCTGACACCGTCGTCGAGCTGAGCGGACTCTCGAAGCGCTTCAGTTCCACGGTGCTCGCCGTCGACGACCTCAGCTTCACGGTGGAACCCGGCCAGGTGTGTGGCCTCCTGGGCCCGAACGGCGCGGGCAAGACCACCGCGCTGCGCATGTTGCTCGGCTTGATCACGCCGACGGCAGGAGAGGCCTCCTTGTTCGGCCAACGCGTGCGACCGGGCGCACCGGAGCTGCGGCGAGTGGGCACGCTCATCGAAACGGCCGCGTTCGTGCCGCACCTCTCGGGCAAGAAGAACCTCGAGCTGTGGTGGCGCGCCGGGGGAGGAAAGCTCGCCGACGCCGACTTCGAGCGCGCGCTGGCCATCGCCGATCTCGGCGACGCGATCACGCGTCGCGTGAAGACGTACTCGCAAGGCATGAAGCAACGGCTCGGGCTCGCACGCGTGCTGCTCGGGCGACCCAGCGTGCTCGTGCTCGACGAGCCGA
The DNA here is from genome assembly GCA_040509195.1 of Acidimicrobiia bacterium. Taxonomy (GTDB): domain Bacteria; phylum Actinomycetota; class Acidimicrobiia; order IMCC26256; family DASPTH01; genus DASUMF01. The sequence continues at coordinate 2,691 of JBEVLJ010000254.1, read as the reverse complement.
CGAACGGGCTCGACCCGGGTGAGATGCGCGAAGTGCGCCTGCTCGTGCATCGGCTCGCCGACGAGGGCGCGACCGTGGTGTTCTCGAGCCACCTCCTGGCTGAGGTGGAGCAAATCTGCTCGCACGCCGTCGTGATGGATCGCGGCCACCTCGTCGCGGCGGGCGCGGTCGCCGACCTCGTCGGCGCCTCGGACTCCGTGTACCTCGAAGTCGACGACGTGAGCGCCGCGCGCGCGGTGCTCGCGGGGATCCCTGGGGTCGATCGCATCGTCGACGAGCGGCCAGGGCTCTCGGCGCACCTCGACGACGGCGCGACGCGCATGGCGTTGGTCGCGGCACTGGTGCACGCGGGGGTCGGCGTCGAGACGGTCACGGCACGTCGCCGGCTCGAAGACGCGTTCCTCGGAATGGTCGAGGCCGACGCGTCGAGCGTCGCGGCGAAGCGTGTGGGCGCATGAGCCTCGGCACCGTCGTCACCACCGAGCTCGACAAGCAGTTCCGTCGCACCCGCACGTTCACCGCGATCGGCTTGGTGTCGCTGATCCCGATCATCATGACGATCGCGCTGAAGGCGAGCCCGCCGGAGCCGGGCGCCGACGGCATTCTCCTGCAGCTGGCGTCGCAGTCGGGGTTGTTCGTGCCCGCGGCGGCGTTGCGGTTCACGAGCGAGTTCATGCTCGTGATCGTGGCGGCGATCTTCGGTGGTGAGGCCATCGCGGGTGAAGCGCAATGGGGCAACCTGCGCTACCTGCTGATGCGTCCCATCGCGCGCGGTCGATTGTTCTCCGGCAAGCTCATCGTCGCGACGGTGTCGATCCTCGTGGCCGTCGCGATGGTGGTGATCGTCGGGCTGGTCGTGGGCGGTCTCGCGTTCGGTCTCGACCCGATCAGCTTCCCGTTCACCCTCTTCGCGTCGCTCACCACCGGCGACGTGATCGTCCGCCTCGCGTTCGCGGTGTTGTTCGTGTCGTGGATGCTGATGAGCGTGGTCACCTTCTCGTTGATGGTCGGCTGCATGACCGATTCCACCGGCGGTGCGGTGTTCGCCGGCGTGGGCCTCTGGATGACCTGGCTGATCCTCGACGCCATCGAGTCACTCGGCCGCATCCGATACTTCTTCCCCACGCACTACTCGGGCGACTGGGTGTGGACGTTCACCCGCGACAGCTTCAGCCCCGATCTCTGGCGCGGCGCGCTCCTCACCCTGGGCTACGTGGTGGTGTTCACCGCCTTCGCCGCCTGGTGGTTCCGCCGCAAAGACATCCTCAGCTGACCCTGCTCGTCAGGCGCTGTGTACCGGCTCGTAGTGCTCCACGGTGGGGAACGGGTCGTAGAAGTGATGGAGGAGCGCCCGCCACTCTTCGTACTGGGGTGAGCCGCGGAAGCCTTCCGTGTGATCCTCGAGGCGATCCCACTCGACGAGGAGCAGGTACCGCGATCGTGCCTCGATGCAGCGGTCGAGCACGAGCGATCGGAAGCCGGGCATCGACGAGATGATCGACTTCGCAGTCGCGAACGTGAGCTCGAACTCGGCTTCGCGGCCAGGACGCACTTCGAGGACGACATGTTCGAGGATCATCCGTGCATCTTGGCGCGCCGAGGTACGGTGACCGAATGGTGAGCCTCGACGTCGCCGCGCAGATGGCGCTCGACCTGCCCGAAGTGACCGAGGGCGAACGGCACGGCACCCGGACCTGGTTCGTGGGCAAGAAGGCCTTTGCCTGGGAACGGCCGTTCAGCAAGGCCGATCTCAAGCGCTTCGGGGACGAGGAGCCGCCCGCCGGCCCGATCCTCGCGGTGGTGGTCGAAGACCTCGAGGAGAAGGAGTCGGTGCTCGAGGCGCACCCGAAGGCCTTCTTCACGATCCCACACTTCGACGGCTACGCCGCTGTGCTCGTGCAGCTGAAGGTGGTCACCAAGGCAGCATTGCGAGAAGCGCTGCTCGACGCCTGGTTGGCTTGCGCACCGCGCAAGCTGGCCGACGACTTCATGGCACGCGAGGCCACGCGGCGCGGCTCGAGGGAGATCACCTTCTGATCGGTCATCCGGTCAAGCTCGCCGCCCCGGAGCAACCGGGTGGCAGCGAGATCGCGTCGAACGTTCGCCTTGACCCGGAGGTGGACCTCGAAGACGTCGTGCTCGTGCAGACGGATCAGAGCGATGAGTCGCTCGACAACGTGCGCGTGGATCGGGCTCGTCTCGACGACGTGCAACTCACCGGCGCGTCGCTGCGGGAGGCCGTGTGGCGCGACGTGCGGGTCGAGCGCGGCGATTTGTCGGGCGCGGTGCTCGCGGGCGCGATGTTCTCGCGCGTCGAGGTCACCGGAGCGCGGGCTCGTGGGGTCGTGCTTGCTGAGTCCGACCTGCGCGACGTGCGCTTCGACGAGTGCCAGTTCGGCGACGCCAACTTCTTCGGCACCACCTTCGAGCGCTGCGTGTTCATCGGTTGCAACCTCGTCGACGCCGACTTCTCGAACGCCAAGTTCAAGGAGGTCGCGTTCGAGCGCTGCGACCTCACCCGCGCGCAATTCCAAGCCGCTCGGTGCGATCGCACGTCGTTCGACCAATGCGACGTCGACGAACTGCGAGGTCTCGACGGCCTCCGCGGATCGGTCGTGAGCTCCGACGCCATGATTCCGCTCGCCGCTCGTGCGTTCGCCGCCCTCGGCATCACGATCGAACACCCCGACC
>JBEVLJ010000253.1:0-4951 GCA_040509195.1 Acidimicrobiia bacterium | reverse complement strand
TGGTGGTCGCCGGGATCGCGAGCTCCGGCAGCGCTGGCGATCGCGGACCCACCGTCGATCTCGACGTGTCGAAGCTCGGCTATCGAGCCAACGACGACGAGGTGCAGTGGTTCTCGTACTCGGCCGACGGCGGTGCCTACGACCGCGACGACACGTACGGCCCGATCATCGACGCCGCCGCCAACCTGCGCGACCAGCTGCGCGCGATGCAACGTGAGGAGCCGGGTCGCGAGGTCGATCTGATCGCGCACTCGCAGGGCGGCGTGGTGGTCGACGCGTTCCTCGGCCTCTTCTACGAATCGTCCGATCCCACGCTGCCGCCGCTCGGGAATGTGATCACTGTGTCGTCGCCGCACCAAGGCGCGCCGCTCGCGACCGCGGGCGAACAGATTCGAGCGTCGCCGGTCGGCCATGCCGCACTCGACGCGGTGGGGGAGCACGTCTCGTCCCTCCCCGACCCGAACAGTCCCGCGGTGCGCGATCTGTCGGAGCGCTCGAAGCTCATCGCGGCACTCCGCACGCGCGGGCTGCCCGAGCACTTCGACGTCACCTCGATCGGCGCAACGGAAGATGTGGTGGTGCCGGCCGACCACATCTCGCTCTCGGGCGCGCGGGAGACGGTGGTCGCGGTCAACGAGCTCAGCCAGCACAGCGCCGTGCTCCACGACCCTGACGGCCTGCGTGCGATGCGGGCAGCGCTCGAAGGCCGCGCCCCGCCTTGTGTCGGCCTCGACACGGCCTTGCGGAGCGCCGTCGCCCCGGTGGTGATCAGCCGCATCGAGCACAGCGCCGGTACCGGACTTTCGATGGTCCTCGGTGGGGGATGACCCACTGGTGTTGCGGGGCCTCGCCGGGAAGCCCGACCAGGCTGCCCACTACACTTTGCCCCGACTCGGGCCCTGGCCCGGGATCTCTCAGACCCGCATCATTCCTACGGTCATCCGGACCGGTCTTCGCTTCGGCGAGTCCGATCACCCCGGTGCTGGCGGGTCGACGTACAACCGAGGAGCACCACGACGCCACGGCCTCGCGCCTTGGGTTGTCGCGGTGCACGAAACCAAAAGGATCCACCGTGACTCAGGCTTTGGCGACGGAACCCGTCGTCACCATGAAGCAGCTGCTCGAGGCAGGTGTGCACTTCGGCCACCAGACCCGGCGCTGGAACCCCAAGATGAAGCGCTTCATCTTCGGCGAGCGCAACGGCATCTACATCATCGACCTCCAGCAGACGCTGGAGCGCATCGATTCGGCCTACCGCTTCGTCCGCACGACGGTCGAGAACGGCGGCACCGTGCTGTTCGTGGGTACGAAGAAGCAGACCCAGGAGCCGATCCAGACCCAGGCCGACCGCTCGAACTCGCCCTACGTGAACTACCGCTGGCTCGGCGGCATGCTCACCAACTTCCAGACGGTCCACCAGCGCGTCGCGAAGATGCGCGACCTCGAGAAGATGGTGGAGACCGGTGAGACCGACCAGATGATCAAGAAAGAGGGTCTGAAGGTCAAGCGCGACCTCGCGAAGCTCGAGCGCAACCTCGGCGGCATCCGAACGCTCGAGAAGGCGCCCGACGCGGTGTTCGTGATCGACACCAAGAAGGAGCACATCGCGGTCACCGAGGCCAACCGTCTCGGCATCCCGGTGATCGCGGTCGTCGACACCAACTGCGACCCCGACCTGATCGACTTCGTGATCCCGGGCAACGACGACGCGATTCGCTCCGCCAACCTCATGTGCCGCGTCCTCGCCGACGCCATCATCGAGGGCAAGTGGCTGCAGCAGCGCAAGCAGTCGCGTGCGAGTGGTGGCGCGAAGGCCGCCGACGCGAAGCCCGCCGCGATGGCGACGCCGCCGCAGCTGACGGCAGAGGAGCGCGCGGCGAAGGATGCCGCACAGCAGGAGGCTCGCAACAAGGCCGCCGCGCAGCAGAAGGAGCGCGAGGAGCGCCTGGCTGCCGCGAAGGAGGCCGAGAAGTCGGCGCCGGCTGAGGCAGAGGTGGCGCCGGCTGAGGCAGAGGCCGCCCCGACCGCCGAGTCCGAGGCTGCTGACACGACCGAGCCCGCTGCCGCGGCAGCGGAGACCCAGGAGAGCGACACGAATGGCTGAGGTGGCAGCGGCAGACGTCGCCAAGCTGCGCAAGGCGACCGGCGCCGGCATGATGGACTGCAAGTCGGCGCTCGAGGCCACCGACGGCGACCTCGAGAAAGCGCTCGACTACTTGCGCGAGAAGGGCTTGAGCAAGGCGGGCAAGCTCAGCGAGCGTGAGGCCACCGAAGGTTCGGTCGAGGCACTCGTCGACGGCAACGTCGGCGTGATCGCCGAGCTGAACTGCAACACCGACTTCGTGGCCAAGGGCAGCGACTTCACCGGCCTGGTCACCGCGATCGCCAACGCGGTCGCAGCGAACGGCGATGCGGACGTCGCCGGCCTCACCATCGACGGCGCCACGGTGGGCGACACGCTCACGCAACTCGCAGCGAAGCTCGGCGAGAACGTCACCCTCGGGCGCGTCGTTCGCTTCGAGGCGGGCACCGACGGGCTCGTCGACGCGTACAAGCACGTGCAGAGCGACCGCGGCACGATCGGGGTGCTCGTCGAGCTCGCGGGCGTCGACCCGTCGAGTGCGGAGGCGCGCGACGTGGCGCACGAGATCGCGCTGCACGTGTCGTTCGCCGCGCCGGCCTACCTCACGCGCGACGAGGTGCCGGCCGACGTGGTCGAGCACGAGCGCGGCATCATCGAGGCGAAGAGCCGCAACGAGGGTGTGCCCGAAGCCAAGCTCGAAGGCGCGGTCATGGGCCGACTCAACGGGTTCTACAAGGAGAGCGTGCTGCTCGAGCAGCCGTCGGTGAAAGACCCGAAGGTGTCGATCGGCAAGCTCGTCGAAGGCCTCGGCGGCGGCGCGTCGCTGAAGCGGTTCGCCCGCGTGAAGGTCGGCGAGGAGTAGTTTCGAACCCCATGGCCGACAGTGGTTTCCGGCGGGTGGTCCTCAAACTCTCGGGTGAGGCATTCGCCGACACCACGACCGGCTTCGGCATCGACGCCGCCGTGGTGCAACGCATCGCCGGCGAGATCACCGAGGCGCGCCAGCACTTGGGCGTCGAGATCGCGGTCGTCGTCGGTGGCGGCAACATCTGGCGGGGTGCCACCGGTGAGAACCGGGGCATGGACCGCGCGCGTGCCGACTACATGGGCATGCTCGCCACGGTGATCAACGCCCTCGCGTTGCAGGACGCGCTCGAAGCACTGGGGCAACCGACGCGCGTGCAGACCGCGATCACGATGGCGCAGGTGGCGGAGCCGTTCGTGCCGTTGCGCGCCATCCGCCACCTCGAGAAGGGTCGCATCGTCGTGTTCGCGGCGGGCAACGGCAATCCCTACTTCACGACCGACACCACGGCCGCGTTGCGCGCCGCGGAGATCGGCGCGGAGGCGGTGCTGAAAGGCACGCACTCGGGAGTCGACGGGGTGTACAGCGCCGACCCGCGCACCGACCCCGCAGCGGTGAAGCTCATCGAGGTGAGCCACTTCGAAGTGCTCACCAAGGGACTCAAGGTGATGGACTCCACCGCCATCACGTTCTGCATGGACAACGAGCTGCCGATCATCGTGTTCGACGTGAGCGCGCCCGGCAACATCGCCCGCGCGCTCGAGGGTGAGAGCATCGGTACGTTGGTGAGCTCGGGCGCACGGCCGTGAATCGTCGGATCCGGAGGACGCGAAATGTCGGGTGATGGCGACGAGATGCGCGACATGGTCCTCGAGGACTGTCGCGACAAGATGAAGCGGGCCGTCGCGCACGTGAGCAGCGAGTTCGCGGCGGTGCGCACCGGCCGAGCGTCGTCGGCGTTGGTGGAGAAGTTGAAGGTGGAGTTCTACGGCGTGGAGAACACGCTGCAGCAGCTCGCCAGCTTCGGCGTGCCTGAAGCGCGTGTGCTCACCATCTCGCCGTACGACAAGAACGCCATCGGGCCGATCGAGAAGGCGATCCAAGCGAGCGATCTCGGCGTGAACCCGTCGAACGACGGCGCGATCATCCGCCTCACGTTCCCTGAGCTCACCGAGGAGCGCCGCAAAGACTTCGTGAAGGTCGTGAAGTCGAAGGCGGAAGAGGGCAAGGTCGCGGTGCGCAACGTGCGGCGTCAGGCCCGCCACGAGCTCGAAGAGCTCGAGAAGGGCGGCGAGATCAGCAAAGACGACCTCGACCGCGCCGAGAAGGACCTCGAGAAGCACACCCACGACGTGGTGGCCGAGATCGACGAGCTCCTCAAGCACAAAGAGCACGAGCTCTTGCAAGTGTGAGGTCGAGGCCTCCAAGCCTGTGAAGGGCTTGGGGAGACCGTGTGCAGGTCCGGGCCTCGCCCGGTCACGCGGGTCTAGCCTGGTGGATCCGCCGGTCTGGAGGATCAGTGCCCGAATTCGACGACAACGAGCCCCAGTCGGCTGATCAGCCGGAAGGCGTGCGGATCCTCGGGTCCGACGAAGCGGAAGCCGCCGCGGAGGGTCAACAGCGCGCCGCCGACATGCCGCGCCGCCGCACCGAGCCGCCGCCCGGCACCCAACCCGCCGCCCGGTTCCCGTTGCCGCCCGGCCGCGATGCCGCGGAGCGCATCCCCACGCCGCGTCCCACGCCCGCGCCCGCTCCCGGCCCCGCCCCCGAGAGTGGGCCGATTCGTCTCCCGCACTGGACCGAGCCGCCCACCGGTGAGGTGCCGCAGATCGCGCAGGAAGTCGACACGAGCGGTGAGCTCGAGGACCCGTGGGCGTCGGCCGGCGGCCCCCGCTTCCGCGGCGACGCGCTCGACTGGTCCGATTCCGACTTCGACGACGAGCCACTCCACGACGACACGACGGCGCTCGGTTCGCTCGTCGACCTCCCAGAAGTCGACGAGGACGAAGTGTTCGCCGCGGAGGTCGATGCCCGCCGGGCGCCGGAGCGTCGCGCGCGCACTC
>JBEVLJ010000252.1:0-8075 GCA_040509195.1 Acidimicrobiia bacterium | reverse complement strand
GTCGGCAAGACGTCGCTGGGCGAGTCGGTCGCGCGCGCGATGGGCCGCGAGTTCGTGCGCGTCGCGCTGGGTGGGGTGCACGACGAGGCCGAGCTGCGCGGACACCGTCGCACGTACGTGGGTGCGCGACCGGGTCGCATGGTCCGTGCGCTCACCGAGGCCGGCACGATGAACCCCGTCGTGCTGCTCGACGAGGTCGACAAGCTGGGCAACGACTGGCGCGGCGATCCGTCAGCCGCGTTGCTCGAAGTGCTCGACCCCGCGCAGAACCACACGTTCCGCGACCACTACCTCGAGGTCGATCTCGACCTGTCGGATGTGGTGTTCCTGGCCACGGCCAACGTGATGGACACGATTCCCGGGCCCTTGCTCGACCGGCTCGAGATCATCCGCCTCGACGGCTACACGGAAGACGAGAAGGTCGCCATCGGTCGCGACCACTTGTTGGCGCGTCAACTCGAGCGCAATGGGCTGCGACCCGACGACGTGACCGTCACCGACGAGGCCATCCGCACGATCGTGGTCGACCACACCCGCGAGGCCGGCGTTCGCAACCTGGAGCGCGAGCTGGGCAAGGTGTTGCGCAAGACCGCGGCGGGCTTGGTCACGGAGGAACGCGACACGGCAACGCCGACCGTCATCGACGCCGAGGCGGTCACCAAGGCGCTCGGCCGAGCGAAGTTCTTCTCCGAGGTCGCGGATCGCACCGGCGTTCCTGGCTTGGTCACCGGGCTCGCGGTGACGGGCGCGGGCGGCGACGTGCTGTTCGTGGAGGCGAACACGATGGACGGCGAGGGTCTCACGCTCACCGGGCAGCTGGGTGACGTGATGAAGGAGTCGGCGCAGATTGCACTGTCGTTCGTGCAAGCGCACGCGGCGGAGCTCGGTGTCGATCCGGCTGCCACCCGACGGCGGTTCCACCTGCACGTGCCCGCCGGGGCGATCCCGAAGGACGGGCCGTCGGCCGGCATCACCATGACCACGGCGTTGGTGAGCCTGCTCACCGGTCGTCCGGTCAAGCAGGGCGTCGCCATGACCGGCGAAGTCACGTTGCAGGGCCGCGTGTTGGCGATCGGCGGCGTCAAGCAGAAGGTGCTCGCCGCGCAACGGGCCGGCGTCGACACGGTGGTGCTCCCGCGGCGCAACGGCGTCGATCTCGACGACGTGCCCGCCGCGGTGCGCGAGGTGATGACGTTCCACCTGGTCGACGACGTGCGTGACGTGCTGGAGCTCGCGCTCGAGCCGTCCGCCGCTGTCATGATGGCCTCGTGACATCGACCGATCAGTGGAATCCCGACCAGTACCGAAGGTTCCAGGCGGAGCGGTCACGCCCGTTCTTCGACTTGCTGTCGTTGATCGAGCGTGACCGCGTGCCGCTGCTCGGACCGCGTGTCGTCGACCTCGGCTGTGGCCCCGGTGAGCTGACGGCCGAAGCGCATCGCCAGCTCGATGCTCACACCACCGTCGGCGTCGACTCGTCGTCCGCGATGTTGGAGCGCGCGGCCGAGCACGCCTCGTCGCGCCTCACGTTCGAGCTCGGCGACATCGCCGAGTTTCCGTCTGCCGAGGCTGGCTCGTTCGACATCGTGCTCGCGAATGCGTCGTTGCAATGGGTGCCCGATCACGAAGCCGTGTTGACGCGCTGGGCCGGCGCGCTCACCGACGACGGACAACTGGCGGTGCAGGTGCCGGCCAACGTGGATCACCCGTCGCACGTGATCGCGGCCGAGGTGGCGAGCTCGCCGGAGTTCGAAGCGGCGTTCGCACCCGCTGGTGGCCCACCTGGCGACACGGTGCACAACGTGTTGTTGCCCGAGGAGTACGCCGAGCTGCTCGACGAGATCGGCTTCGCCCAGCAGCACGTGCGCTTGCAGGTGTACGGCCACCACCTCGCATCGACGAGCGAGGTCGTCGAATGGGTGAAGGGCACGAGCCTCACCCGCTTCCAGCGCGTGCTCGAGCCCGGCGATTACGAGCGGTTCCTCGAGGTGTATCGCGCTCGATTGCTCGAGGCGCTCGGCGATCATTCGCCGTTCTTCTACGCGTTCAAGCGCATTCTGATGTGGGCGCGGAGGTAGACGGTTCCTCAGCGTGCAGCGGCGTGGTCGCGCGCGTCTTCATACGCGGCGATGAATTCGTCGACCGAGATGCGCGCGACTGCCTCGCCCACCACGTCGAGCGCGACGTCGTCGAGCTTGCGGAACCGCACGCAGCTCTTGCCCATGTCGAGACGCTTGCCGGTGGACGCCCAGCGCTCCTTGAACCAGCGGACGTCGTAGTCGTTCGAGTAGATGCCCATCAGGTACAGCGACATGTGACGCTTCTGGCTCGCGAGCGACGCGATGCCGAGCGGCTGGCCGTTGTACGTGTCGGGGTACACCTCGAGCGGGAGGTAGTAGCCGATCATCCCGAACTGCATGCCCTCCACGAACCCGGTGGGCAGGTTGGTGAGGATGGTGTGACGGACGGCCTCGATCGCGGGTCGGCGATCGGCCGGCAGCTCGTTCAGGTACTGGTCAACGGTGGTCGCGTCACTCTGCACTGGAGGCCTCTCAGCTGGATGCCATCGCCTTCGCCTTGAGGGTGGCGAATTCATCATCGGAGATGACACCCTGTGCCTTGAGGTCGGCGAGCCGGGACAGCTCTTCGGTCACATTTCCGGTGCCACCGCTGCCGCCGGTCGTCCCCACCGCCTGCTGCACGTAGGTGTTGAACTGCTTCTGGGCCTGGGCTTGCTGTGCCAGGGCGCGTTCGTGCATCGAGCCGCCACGGGCGATGAGGTACACGAACACCCCGAGGAACGGGAAGAGGATCACGAAGATCGCCCAAGCTGCCTTGCCCCATCCCGACATCTCGTGGTCACGGAACAGGTCGCTGAACACCGCGATGAGCAGCCAGATCCAGATGATGAAGAAGAAGAGCTCCAACATCGACAGGAAGACCTGCCCCACCTGCCAGTCCGTCGCGAACACCATGTCGGTTCCTCCACTCCGCACGACGCCCTCCGTCGCTGACCGGCGGAACTCTACGACCAAACGATCGGCGAGGCGTGGGTTTCGTGTGCGAGCGCGTCGTTTCAGTTGTGCGAGTCGCCGTGGGAGAAGTCGAGTTGCTCGCCGGGGGAGAGGGGGAAATGGCACGCCACGTATTGGTCGGATGCGCCGGCCACCGCGGCCGACACGCCGGGGGCGCCGACACCAGCGCCGCCGGTGAACGTGATGGGCACCGGGCGGATCACGGGTTCTTCTTCGGCGCAGAGGTCCTGTGCCTTCGGGCAACGGGTTCGGAAGCGGCAGCCGCTCGGAGGGTGCGTGTTCGAGGGGAGCTCGCCGGCGAGGAGCGTGGAATCGTCGGGACGCTGCGCGGGGTCGGGCTCCGGGATCGCGGCGAGCAGCGCCGACGTGTACGGATGAGCGGGCCGTGCGTAGAGCGCGTCGGGCGCGCCGACCTCGCAGAGCTTCCCGAGGTACATCACGGCGACGCGGTCGCTCACGTTCTTCACGACGGCGAGGTCGTGCGCGATGAAGAGCAACGTGAGGTCGCGGTCGCGCTGGAGGTCGGAGAGCAGGTTGAGGATCTGGGCTTGCACCGACACGTCGAGCGCCGACACCGGTTCGTCGCAGATGATGAGACGCGGATCGGAGATCACCGCTCGTGCGATCGAGATGCGTTGGCACTGGCCACCCGAGAACTCGTGGGGACGTCGATCGCGCGCAGTGGCGGGATCGAGGCCGACGGTCGCGAGCATCTCGTCGACGCGCGCGTGGCGTTCGGCCGGGGTACCGATCTTCCAGATGTCGAGCGTCTCCGCCACGATGTCGCCGACCTTGCGACGCGGGTTCAACGAGGAGATCGGGTCCTGGAAGATCAGCTGCAGCTTCGGGCGCAGCGCACGCATCTGGCGAGCGCTGAGCTCGGTGAGCTCCACGTCGTCGAACCACACGGTGCCGCCCGTGGGGGGAGGGAGCTGCACGAGGGCGCGCCCGGTGGTCGACTTCCCGCAGCCCGATTCGCCCACGAGACCGAGCGTCTCGCCGGGGAGCAGGTCGAGGCTGATGCCCGACACCGCCTGCACCTTGGCGCGACCGCCGGCGGGAAACTCGACCTGGAGATCCTCGGCGCGCAGCAACGCGCGATCTGCGGGGCGAAGGTGCGCGGTGCCGGTGCCGGCCACTACTGCTCCCCTCCGGTGCTCGCGGTGGCCTGGTTCTTCTCGAGCGCGGCGCGACCTTCCGGCGTGCCGACGGGGAACCAGCAGCGGTAGGTGTGGCCCGGAGTGGGACCAGGCAACAGCGGCGGTTCCTCCACCAGGCAGCGGTCCTGCACGTACGCGCAGCGCGCCGCGAAGCGACAGCCGGTGGGCAGCTCGACGAGATCGGGTGGCCGACCGGGGATCGAGTGGAGCCGTGTGTGCGACGGTGCGCTGATCTTCGGGATGGATTGGAGGAGTGCCTCGGTGTACGGCATGCGCATCTGCGCGAACAGCGTCGGCGTGGGTGCTTGCTCCACGACCTGGCCGGCGTACATCACGATCACGTCGTCGGTGCGTCCCGCGACCACCCCGAGATCGTGGGTGACGAGCACCAGCGCCATGAACCGCTCGCGCTGTTGCGCTTCGAGGAGCTCGAGCACCTGTGCCTGCACCGTCACGTCGAGCGCGGTGGTGGGCTCGTCGGCGAACAGCAACTGCGGGCCCGCGGCCAGTGCGACCGCGATGCACACTCGCTGACGGAGACCGCCAGACAGCTGGTGCGGGTACTCGTTCATCCGCCGTTCGGGATCGGGGATTCGCACGGAGGTGAGGAGCGACACCGCGAGATCGCGCGCGAAGTCGCGCGTCACGTCGAGATGCGTGCGGATCGACTCGGTGATCTGCTTGCCCACCTTCATCACCGGGTTGAGCGAGGTCATCGGATCCTGGAAGACCATTGCCATGTGCGAACCCCAGTAGGCGCGCATCGCTTTCGGTCCGAGGTCGCCGATCTCCTTGCCTTCGAAGCGGATCGACCCACCTCGCACCACGCCGCGCTTCGGGAGCAGTCCCATGATCGAGCGCGACAACACGGTCTTGCCCGACCCCGACTCGCCCACGATGCCGAGGGTGCGACCACGCTCGAGCGTGAACGACACCCCGTCGACCGCGCGCACCATGCCCCGGTCGGTGTCGAAGTACGTCGACACGTCGGTCACGTCGAGGAGCGGGGCTGGTTCGTGCGCACTGACGGTGTGCGAGTCGCTCATGAGAGCCCTCCTTCGCGCACGTCGAAGCGGCTGCGCACCACGTCACCGAGCATGTTCAACGCGAGCACGGTGAAGAAGATCATCAACGCGGGTTCGAACACCACGTGTGGCGCCCGCTGCAGTTGGATGCGGCCGAGGGCGATCATGTTCCCCCACGTGGGCGTGTCGGCTTCCACGCTCGCGCCGAGGATGCTGAGCGTGCCTTCGGCGACGATCGCCACCGCGACCGACAGCAGCGCGATCGACACCATCGCCGGCATCACGTTGGGGAGCACCTCGCGCACGATGACCCGGCGGTGGCGCGCGCCTTGGGCGCGCGCCGCGGTCACGAACTCGCGCTCCGACCACGCGAGCGTGCTCGCGCGTGTGATGCGACCGAGCACCGGGATCGACACGAGCCCGATGGCGAGGATCAGTGCCGTGGTGGGATCCAGGCCACCTGCCTTCGGGTTCGACGGGTCGGTGCGCAGGATCACGACGAGCGCGAGGGCGAGGATCACGGCGGGGATGGCGAGGAACACGTCGAGCAGGCCGCTCACCACCACGTCGACCTTGCCGCGGTAGTACCCGCCGATCAGCCCGAGCGCGCCGCCGAACACCAGGCCGATCGCGACGGCGAGCGTGGCCACGAGCAACGTGGTCCGCCCACCCCAGATGAGCCGCGACAACATGTCGCGGCCGTTTCCGTCGCCGCCGAGGAGGTGGCCGGGTGCGGTGCCGGCGTCGGCGAGCGGGCCACGACGCGCGATCGACGTGATGGGCTCACGCGGGTCGTCGATCGGCAACACGGGCGCGAGCAACGCGAGCCCGACCACCAGTGCGATCCAACCGACCGACAGCCATCCGGCGATGCCGAGCCCCTTGCCGCGCCGGCGTCGCCCGCGCAGCTCGCGCACTTCCGGACCTGCCCCGACCGCGGCGATCTCGACGGTGCCCGCGTCGACCGGCATCCCGCGACCCGTCGCGTCGCTCACGAAGCCGGCCATCGGGTCTTCTGGAGTGGGGTGGTCAGGCATGGGCTCGCCGGATGCGCGGATCGAGCACGACGTACAGCGCGTCGATCACGAAGTTCAACACCACGTAGAAGATCGCGATGATCGCGATGTAGCTCTGCAACTCCACGAACTGCCGCGCGTAGATCGCTTGGGAGATGAGGGTGCCGAGGCCCGGGATGTTGAAGATCACCTCGACGGCCACCGCACCGCCGATGAGCGTGCCGAAGTTGAGCCCGGCGACGGTGAGCAAGGTGAGGCTCGACGGCCGCAGCGCGTGTCGCCAAAGGATGCGGCGGTCTGACAGGCCCTTGGCGCGCGCCATCGTGATGAAGTTCTCTTGCAGGGTCGCGATCATGTCGCTGCGCAGCAGCCGCATGTACACCGCGATGAGCCCGGCCGCGAGCGCGATCGAGGGCAGCAACATCGTGCCGAAGTGGTGCCCGAGGTTGCCGGTGGATTGGCCGAACACCGCTTCGAGCCACCCTGGCTCGTACCCGGACACCGGGATCTTGCCGAGGAACGGCAGATCGGGTTGCCACTTCACGCCGATGAGGTACGCGAAGAACAGCGCGAGCACGAAGCTCGGCAAGGCGAGCAGCGCGAACGTGCCCGCGCTCACCACGCGGTCCGTGGCGGTGTTCACGCGGTACGCGGTGAGCACACCGAGCGGGATCGCGAACAGCAGCGCGATGAACTGCGCGTAGAGCATGAGCTGCAGCGACACCGGCAGTGCGGCTTCGAGCTTGTCGACCACGGGCGTGTTCGACTGGTAGTCCTTGCCGAGGTCGCCTTGGGCGAGGTTTCCGAGCCACGTGGCGTACTGCTCGAAGAACGGCTTGTCGAGGCCGTTGTCTTCTCGGAACTGCTGCTTCTGCGCCGGTGTGCCGAAGGGCACCACCGCGTCGGCGACGTCGCCGGGGAACAGGCGCAGCAAGCTGAACGCGAACAACGTCGACAGGATCACGACGACGACGAGTTGGGCCAATCGGCGCGCGATCGCTCCCATACGGATGTCGGTCTATCAGGATCGGCAGGTCACGGCGCGCCGATCACGTCGTGAACGTCCGATCGGCCGGACCTCGACGCCTACTTGATGGAGATGCCGAGCAACGGGTGACGGCCGTAGAGGAACGCGGGCTGCCCGCCACCGTCGGGGAGCGGCGGACCGGCGAGGCCCTGCACCTTCTTGTTCGCCGCGACCGTCCATGCCGAGTAGTAGGCCCACACGTTGTAGACCTGCTCGGCGAAGCGCTGGTTGATCGCCTGGTACGCCTGCGTGCGGGTCTTGGTGTCCGTCGACGCGCGGCCGGCGTCGAGGTTCTGCTGGATGGTGGCGTCGACGAAGTCGTTGAAGTTCAACAGCGACCCGTTCTGCCACCACTGGTAGTTCACGTCGGGGTCGTCACCCGGGTAGTTGCGCCAGAGCAGGATGCTGTAGTTGCCGCCGACCGCGGCGAGGATGAAGTTCGTCTGGTCGTCGGGCTTGAGCGTGGCGTCGATGCCGACCTTCGCGAGCTGCTGCTTGAGCAACGCCGCCTCTTCCGCGTTCGCCGGGTCGTTGGTGTGCTCGAGCACCACGCTGAACGAACCGCCGTGCGCGGCCTTGTACGCGTCGACGAGCTTCTTGGCCTCCGTGGGGTTGTACTTCGGGAAGCCCGGGTTCTTGAGGTAGCCCATCACCTGCGAATCGAACGGACCGTTGGCGACGTCGAACAGTCCGGCGTTGCGCAGCTCGTTCACCTGGTTGCGATCGATCGCCATCGCGACGGCCTTGCGCGCGTTCAGGTCGTCGAGCGGCGCCTTGACCGCGTTCATCAGGTAGTTGCGCACCTCGCGTCG
>JBEVLJ010000251.1:0-3756 GCA_040509195.1 Acidimicrobiia bacterium | reverse complement strand
CGGCGGATTCCACGACCACCACCAAGCCCTCGACCACGACACCGGCCACGTCGACCACTGCACCAGTGGTGAAGGTGCCGCCGGTCGCGCCACCCGCGACGCCCGGTGGCTCGGTCGGGTGGTCGCCGGCGAGCCGTGCGATCCTCGGTCGACCGGTCTTGTACACGGGTTCGTCGGGTGGAGCGTTCGTCGCGTGGATGGACCCGACGTTGGCTCGTCCGGTGGTCGTGCCCGGGACCGGTGATCCGGGTGGACCGTGGCCGTGGGGTGGGCAGGTGCCGCCCGACAGCCGCCGGTTCCTCGTCGCCGCGTTCAACGGTGGGTTCAAGTGGTTCGACTTCAGCGGCGGCGTGCTCGCGTTCGGCCAGACCTACCGCAGTCTCGAGCCTGGTGTCGCGTCGCTGATCGTGTACCAGGACGGCACCTACACCGTCGGCATGTGGGGACGCGACAACGATCCTGCCAAGCCGGTGGCCGCGGTGCGCCAGAACCTGCAGATGCTCGTCGACGGCGGCGTGCCCACCGGCGCGACCGGCAATCCCGGCGCGTGGGGCGGATCGGTCGCGGGCGTTGCGACGTCGCGCTCCGCCGTCGGCGTGGATCGCAACGGCGCGTTGGTGTGGGCGGGCGGGCGGCTCAGCCCGGCTGACCTCGCGAACGCGTTGGTGGCGGCGGGCGCGGTGCGCGGCATGCAGATGGACATCAACCCCGACTGGGTGAACTTCAACCAGTACGACGTCGGGGCCGACGGGTCGGTGCGTGGCAACGGCATCTTCGGGGCGACCGGCGCCAACCGCTACCTGTCACCCGACAGCCGCGACTTCGTGGCGATCCTCGTGCGGGGCACGGTGGCGAACGGCGCGTCCGGGGCCGCGGGTGCCGCACCGCTCACCGGCCGCGTCGCGCTCAAATGAACGCGCTCAAGTAGCCGCGCGAGGAGTTGCGGTCAGGTGACCGCGCTCAGGTGACGCCGGTGATCGTGACGTTGCCCGCGGTGTCGCGCACCGTCAGCTGCACGGTGCGCGTCGTGCCGTCGGACAGCGCGGCCGCGCACGACACCACGTCGCCAGGATTGCGCACGAGCCACGCGGCCGGGCCGCAGTCAGCGGTCGCGGGGATCGACGCGTTCGCAGCCACGAGCGACTCCAGTGCCTGCTTGGTGAGGACGGCTTGCTGCGTGGAGAACTCCACCGCGCCGGTTCCGTCGCGCTGCGCGGCGTGGATCACGAGGAACGTGCCGGGAAGCTGCACGGTGCAGCGGAAGGTGACGCCCGCGGCACGGCGCACACTCGTGGGGCACGCGACGTTGCCGAACGGCAACCCCGAGTAGGTCGATCGCACGAGCGACGCGATCTCGGTGCGCGCCTTCGTGGTGCCGACCGTCGCCGCGCTCACCGGTGACGCGATCGTCACGTTCGCGGCCGACGCGACGACCACCGCGGCGGCGAGCACGGAGAGATGGCGAGTTCGACGCACGGCGTCACGCTAGGCGCAACCACCACCCCGCTCGCCGTCGCCGAGACGGCCCCACACGTGTGGACGTACAGTTCCGTCCGTGAATCCGCCCGATTCGTCGCCTCCGTCGGTGAATCCGTTGTCGACGCCAATTCCCACCTCGGCCGTGCAGGTGCCGACGTCGGAGGTGTCGGCGGCGCCGCCCGCGATCGGCGACGTGATGCGCCACGGCGTGAACGTCAGCTTCGGCGCGCTCGGCCTGGCGCGGCACGCGGTCGGCATGGCGATGGCGCGAGCGACGAGCTCGCGCACGCACACGCCACCGACGCCGCCCACCACCTTCGACCTCATCCCTGGCGCGGTGGTCGGGATCGGCCTCACCGTCGAGCGTCGCGCCCGTGCCGTCGGTGGTGCAGTGGTGCACGGCGCGAACGGCGTGGCGAAGGCGGTCGGTGCGCCCGCGATCGTGCAGCGTGCCATGCGCCCTGTCGAAGACGCGTTGTGGCACTGGAACGAAGTGGCGCGGCGCGAGCAAGCCCGCAACCGCGCCGAAGCGTCGGCGGTGGTGCCGGTGCTCGTGCAACAAGTGGCCGAGAACGTGATCAGCCAACTCGACTTCGAACGACTCGTGCGGCAGGTCCCCGTCGCCGACATCGTGGCGCAGGTCGACGTGGAGGCGGTCGTCGCGCGCGTCGACCTCGCCGGCGTGATCCGTGAGTCCACCGCGTCGGTGGGCGCGGAGGCCGTCGACGCGTTGCGCGAACAGGGCATGGCGCTCGACGCGTTCGGCGCGCGCGTCGTGGACCGCGTGCTGTTTCGCAAGAAGCCGCGTCGCATCGAGCTCGAGCGGCGTCCAGCCTCGTCATGAGCAAGCGCGAGCGCGGCGCCGAGTTGCAAGGCACGCGCGCGGGGCTGGTGTCGCGCACCGTCGCCGGCGGCATCGACATCCTCGTGGTGTTCGCCGTCTACTGGGGTGCGCTCGTCGCGATCGCGTCGGTGGAGTACGTGCTGTTCGACGACCCGTTCCACGTGCCCAAGCCCGGCGCCGCGCTCGGGAGCACCACGTTGTTGGCGCTGCTCATCGTGATGTTCATGATCGCGTGGTCGGGATCGGGCCGCACCGTCGGCAACGGCGTGGTCGGGCTGCGGGTGGTCACCGAACGCGGCGCGACCCTCGGATGGTCCCGCGCGCTGCTCCGAGCGTTCGTGCTCGTGGTGATCGTCGTCCCCGCGATGCTGTGGGTGCTCGTGAGCCGGAAGAACGCCGGTCTCCACGACCTCGTGTGCCGCACTGCGGTCGTCTACGACTGGCGCCCGCGCCGGGAGGCCATTCGCCCGGCTGAGGCGGGTCTGGTGACCGGCGGCTCAGTTGCGGTGGAAACCCGACAAGACCGGTAGGATTTCCCGGTGCCGACGCAGCTCTCGCATCTCGACGTCCTGGAATCGGAGTCGATCCACATCTTCCGTGAGGTGGCGGCTGAGTTCGAGAAGCCGGTGCTCCTCTTCTCGGGGGGCAAGGACTCGATCGTGATGCTGCGCCTGGCCGAGAAGGCGTTTTGGCCGGCCAAGGTGCCGTTCCCACTGATGCATGTGGACACGGGTCACAACTTCCAGGAAGTGCTCGACTATCGCGACCGCCGCGTGGCGGAGCTCGGCGTGCAACTGGTCGTGGCGTCGGTGCAGGATTCGATCGATGCCGGGCGCGTCGTCGAGGAGACCGGGCCGCGCGCGAGCCGTAACCGGCTGCAGACCACCACGCTGCTCGACGCGATCACCGAGCACGGTTTCGACGCGGTGTTCGGTGGTGGTCGTCGCGATGAAGAGAAGGCGCGCGCGAAGGAGCGCGTGTACTCGTTCCGTGACGACTTCGGTCAGTGGGATCCGAAGAACCAGCGGCCTGAGCTGTGGAACCTCTACAACGGTCGTCATCGCAAGGGTGAGCACATCCGTGTGTTCCCGTTGTCGAACTGGACCGAGCTCGACATCTGGCAGTACATCGCCCGTGACGAGATCGAGATCCCGTCGATCTACTACGCGCACCGCCGCGAGGTGTTCCGTCGCGACGGCATGTGGCTCGCGGTGTCGCCCTACGTCACGCTCATGGACGGCGACGAACCCGTCGAGATGCTGGTGCGCTACCGCACGGTCGGCGACGCGTCGTGCACCGGTGCGGTGGAGTCGAGCGCCGCGACGGTCGACGACGTGATCCTCGAGGTGGCTGCGTCGCGCATCACCGAACGCGGTGCAACCCGCGCCGACGACAAGTTCGCTGAAGCCGCGATGGAAGACCGCAAGCGCGAG
>JBEVLJ010000250.1:0-5635 GCA_040509195.1 Acidimicrobiia bacterium | reverse complement strand
CGCAGGGCTCGAACACGGTCACCCAGGCGAGATGACTGCCCGAGAAGGTGAAGTCGCAGTTGGCGCCCGCGAGGGAGAGACCGTCGTTGGTCGACAGGAACGTCGGGCGCTCGAACCTCGACAGGTTGAATGCCAACCACGGCGCGAGCACGAGGAGTGCGGTCGCGCAGGCCGCGGCGCTGAGCGCGACGGCACGTGGACGGTTGCTGCGCGCCCCGACCCACAGCGCGGGCACCACGAGAAACGGGACGTAGAGCACGAACTCCGCGCGAGCGAGGATGCCGAGCCCGCTGACGACACCCAGAGCGAGCACCGTGCGCCAGGTTGCGCCGGTGCGCAGCACGCGGTAGGTGAGCGCCACGAGCACGACGGTGATCAACACCGACAGCGCTTCCGACATGACCAGGCCGTCGTTCATCCAGAGGTTGGGATCGAGTGCCGCGATGCCCGCGGCAACGATGCCTGCCGCGTCACCGGCCCAGCGGTACGTGAGTCGCCGCGTGAGGAGGCCGATCAACGCGATCGTCGTGGTGCCGAACAGCACCATCGTCATGCGCATCGCCAGCCGGCTGGTGGACTCGTCGCCGATGAATGCCGCGGGCACGATCGCGAACACCGTGAGCGGTGGATGGTCGGCGGCCGGCAGGGAACGCCCTTCCGCCTGCAGCAGGAACGGATCGACGTACCCGTGGCCTTCGGCGATGGCGCGAGCTTGCAGTTCGTAGTACGTGGCGTCGTACACGCGGGTTGTGGGTTCCTCGTTGGTCACGGTGAGCACGTAGACGACTCGGAGGCCGAAGCCCGCGAGCACGATCAAGCCGAGTACCACGAGGAATCGTCGCGAGGCGCCCAGGCCACCCGCCGTGTCCGTCGTGCTCACGCGAGCGGAGCCGTGACGACGGCGGGCGACGGCGTCGTGTCGGCCGGTGCGGACCGCCGAGTGAAGACGGCGATGAGAGCGACGGCCGTGAGGATCACGAACGACGGCTCGGCCACCGCGCGATAGCGCGCGAGCCCACCCGACAACAGCGCGATGACGGCGACGACCGCGACGATCGGCACGACGAGCGGCCAGATCGGCACCTTCCGCCGGCGGAGCACCACCCCGCCCACGATCGACAGCGGCATGAGAATCCAGATCACCGCGGTGCCGAGCCACGTGGCCCACTCGGGTCGTCCTTCGAGCTCGCCGAACTGAGCGCCCTGCTCGACGCGGTACAAGCTGAACGCGCGTCCGATGCGCGCGGCCACGACCTTCGGCAGCTCGTCGACGTGGTCGACCATGTACCGCAGACCCTTGTCGCGGTTCCGGCTGTTGTACACCGACTGCTCGAGGTCGCCGCGCGCGACCGCGCAAGGTGGAAACACGTCGCCCCACCCGAGCAGGCTCCCGCCGTACGTGCCCGGACAGTTCGCGGCGGCGATCGCGAGCCCGTCGTTGGTGGAGATCAGCGTCGGGTCCTCGAAGCGACTCAGGTTGAACGCGACCCACGGTGTGACCACCAGCACCGTCGCGCCGATGGCGATCGCCGACGCGCGCAGCGCACCGCGGCGGTCGCCGCGCGCGCCGATCCAGACCGCCGGCACCACGAGGAAGGGGAGGTAGAGCGCGAACTCAGCCCGCGCGAGCATCCCGAGACCAGTGACGGCGCCCAGCGCGAGCAGCCACCGCCACGACGCGCCGCCGCGCAGCACCCGGTAGACCATCGCCAGGACCGCGACGGTGAGGAGCACCGACAGCGTCTCCGACATGATGAGTCCGTCGTTCATCCAGAGGTTCGGATCGAGCGCCGCGAGGACGGCGGCGGTGATGCCGACCGCGTCGCCGAACCTGTCGCCGGACCTGTCGCCTGGGTGATCCGTCGCCAGTCGGCGCGCGAGCAGCCCGACGAGCGCGATGGTCGCGGTGCCGAACACCACCATCGTGAGGCGCATCGCGACCTGACTGGTGTCTCGATCTTCGACGAACGCAGCCGGGAGGAGTGCGAACACGGTGAGGGGCGGGTGATCCGCCGCCGGTTCGTGACGATCGGGGTCGCGCAACAACACGAACGGATCGGTGTAGCCATTGCCGTTCGCGATCGCGCGCGCCTGGAGCTCGTAGTAGGTCGCGTCGTAGAGGTGGTCGTCGTCGCGCGTCACGGTGACGACGTAGGCGACCCGGAGGCTGAACCCGGCGAGCACGACCAGGGCGAGGACCGCGAAGAACCTCGTCGCGCCAGCGTCCTCCACGGCGGCGGATCCTAATCGGGGCAAATTGCGTGCGCGGTCGGCTGCGGGCCGAGAGGTCGACGATCCACGCTGGTACCGTGGTGCGGTTCTCATCGCCCGAGTTGCCGACCCGGCGGAGTGGCCCACATGCCTCGAATCGGAGTGGTGGTCGTCGCGTACAACGCGGCCGGCACGTTGGCCCGTGTGCTCGACCGCATCCCGACCGACTTCCGCTCGCGCATCGACGGCGTGTACATCGGCGACAACAACTCGGAAGACTCCACCTACCTCGTCGGCCTCGGCTACCAGGCCGCGGGTGGCGATCTGCCGCTCACCGTGGTGCGCCACGATCGCAATCTGGGTTACGGCGGCAACCAGCAGGCGGGCTATCGGTGGGCCATCGACCAGGGATACGACATCGTCGTGCTGTTGCACGCCGACGGTCAGTACGCCCCGGAGTTCCTGCCCGAGATCGTGCGACCGCTCGAATCGGGTGAGGCCGACGCGGTGTTCGGCTCGCGCATGATGCAAGCGGGCGGCGCGCGTCGCGGCGGGATGCCGCTCTACAAGGTCGTCGGCAACACCATCCTCACCAAGGTGCAGAACGCGGTGGTGGGCGAGCACCTGAGCGAATGGCATTCGGGCTATCGCGCCTACAGCGTGGACACGTTGGCCGAGTTGCCGTTCGAGCGGCTCACCGGCGACTACAACTTCGACACGCAGATCATCCTGCAGTTGCACGAAGCCAAGAAGCGCATCGTCGAGCTGCCGATCCCGACCTTCTACGGCGACGAGATCAGTTACGTCAACGGCATGAAGTACGCGCGCCAGTGTGCGATCGACGTGACGCGCTACCGCGCGCACAAGATGGGTCTCGGTACGGGCGAGATGGCGTTCAACACCGATCTCGAAGCGTTCGACGACACCGAGTTCGAGCGCGTGCACGGCCAGATCCTCGAGTGGTTCGCGGGTCGCCCCGCGAGTCGCGTGCTCGACATCGGGTGTGGTGACGGCTCGCTCGGTGAGCAGCTGCGTGCGCTCGGCCACACGGTGGTCGGCGTCGATCGGGTCAAGCACGAAGGCATCGGCGCGCGCCTCGACCAGTTCGTCGAAGCCGACCTGGAGCTCGGCATTCCGGCGGAGGTCGGTGACGAGTTCGACGTCGTCATCGGTGTCGATGCGATCGGGTACGTGCGAGATCCCGAAGCGTTGGTGCGCGCCGCGTCACGCGTGCTTCGCCGGGGCGGAACGATGCTGGTGAGCGTGCCGAACTTCGGGCATTGGTATCCGCGCTTGCGCGTGGCCGCCGGCCGCTTCGACTACGACCGGCGCGGCATCCTCGACCGCGGCCACCTTCGTTTCTTCACCGAGCGCAGCGCGACGCGAACGTTCGCGGCGGCCGGTCTCGACATCCGGCGCGTCGAGCCCGTCGGCATTCCGGTCGCGTTGCTCGTGGAACGCTCGAGCGGCGAGCCACGCGGCACCAAGTTGTCGAGCGCGCTGCGGGTGCTCGACCGCGCCGGGCGCGACGTGTCGCCGTCGCTGTTCGCGTACCAGCTCCTCTTCGAGCTCCAGCCCGGCGCCGACCAGGACTCCTGAGCTCAGCCTCTGGCGAGCAGGCGTCGGCACAGTGCGTCCGACGCCGGGCGCTCGTGCAAGGAGCCGCGGAACACTGGACGAGTCGACGCGTCGAGGTCGTTGTACCCGAGGTGCGGCGGTGTGTCGGGGGCGTACGGGCCGAGGAACACCCGCCGGTCGTCGAGGAAGGCAGTGGCGCTCTTGGTCTGCGTGTCACCCGCGACCCGGAGGCGGTAGGTGCGGCCCGGGGTGACGTGCACGATGGGTGTGGTGCCGCCGCCGGGTCGGTGGTCGTCGCGGAACTGCACGTTGCCGTCGCCGAGGTGGTCGACGCGCAGCACGTACGGGTCGGCCGCCGTGCCACCGACCAGGATCGGATCCGACGTGCCTGCCGGGGCGTCGCGGAACGTGACGTCGACGTCGTAGGCGCCGACCGCCGGCGTGCGCGCGACCGGCTTCCAGTTGGTCGGGCTCAGCTCGTCGACCAGCGCGCCGTCGGACACGTACACACCGTCGCAGTCGCCGACCACGAACACTGCGCCGGCCGCGCCGCGCGCGGGCACGTGATCACCCTGTTCCACCCGCGTGCTCGCACCCGCGGGCAGGCGGCCCAGCGCGGTGCGGAAGTCGTAGAACGACTCGGTCGCGACGTCGTCGTTGGGTGACGCATACAGGCGCTGCGACCAGAGCGCCTGCGAGAAATTGATCCACGCCGCGCCGAGTCCGATCACGACGAGCAGTGCGACGATGACGGTGCGGGCTCGCGTCGACACGTCGCGCAGCGCGCGGGTGGTGAACGCGAAGCCGACGCACGCGCCGAGCACGAGCAACGGCCACACGTCTCCGAGGTAGCGCTGCGCGAGGTAGCCGAACACGAAGATCGTGCTCGCGGCCGCGGCGGCGCCGGCGAGCGGGGTCCACATCGCGCGCGTCGAGGGCCGTCGTCGACGGGTCGCAACGAGCGCGACGACCCCGACCGCCGACAAGGTGAGCAGCAGCGGGTACGTGACGGGGATGCTTCCCGTGGCATCGAACTTCTCGAAGCGCACACCGTCGAGGCCGAACTCCCGGCCGATGGAGTCGGTGCGGTACCCGATGAACGGGAACTCGTCTTGGAGCTCGAACGCGTCGGGCCGGAGGTACTCGACCAGTGAAGTCGGCACGAACTGCGGACCGAAGAACGTGTCGTGGTTGGCGTCGAGGAACGCGCGCCGCTCACTGCTCACCGACGTGAACACCTGGTCGCGCCACGGCACCGACACCGGCGTGCCGAACTTCGCGACGTTGAGCCCGCAGTAGAGCATCACCGGCACCACGCACGCGACGAGCGCCCAGAGCACGAGCCGAAGCGTTGGCGTGCGGTGGGGGCGAAAGGAGTCGACGAACGACGGCACCGCGCGATCGCGACGCGCGCGCGACCACGCGACGACCTCGGCGAGGAACACGAGGCCCAGTGCGACGAGCACCCCGAACCCGATCGACGCGCGCGAGAACAACGTGCAGACGGCGAGGAGCGACGCGACTCCAAGCGTCCACTTCGTCGGACGCGTGAGATGACGCACGATCACCGAGAACGACCACAGCGCGAGCACCATCGCCCAGATCGCACCCTCCTGGTACACGCCGACCTGGCTCGCCTGGAAGAGCAGGAGCGACCCGCCGGTGCACGCGAACACGAATGCTCCGATCGCCAGCATCTCGCCGCGGCTGACGGCGTCTCCCGCTCGGAACAGGTTGCGCACCTGCCAGGTGATCGTGGTGACGGCGGCGGCGCCCGCGACGAACGCGAGCATCATCATGAGGCCGGCGAGGCGGCCGTCGTACGCGTGGGTGAACGCCACGATGG
>JBEVLJ010000249.1:0-3570 GCA_040509195.1 Acidimicrobiia bacterium | reverse complement strand
CGGTTCGCGCGCCAATAGCATCTTCCGATGGCCGTGCACGTCGGAAGCCGACGGTGAGGGATCACCTCCGACGTGCGATGGACCTCGCACTCGCTGTGCCCGGCCTCGTCGTCGTCGCACCGGTGTTGCTGATCGGCGCGGCGATGGTGCGCGCGACGATGGGGTCGCCGATCCTCTATCGCGACCGCCGCGCAGGACGGTCCGGGAAGCCGTTCGAGCTCCTCAAGTTCCGCACCATGCGGGACCTCCGCCCGGGCGAGACGATTCCCGAATCCGACCAAGCCCGCATCACGAAGGTCGGACGGTTCCTGCGGGCCACGAGCCTCGACGAACTGCCCTCGCTCCTGAACGTGCTGCGCGGTGAGATGTCGTTGGTCGGACCCCGTCCGTTGCCGCTGCGCTACGTCGAGCGGTACGACGAGCACCAGCGCCGTCGACTCGAGGTGCGTCCTGGGGTCACCGGCTGGGCTCAGGTGAACGGCCGCAACACGATCTCCTGGGACGAGAAGTTCGAGCTCGACGTCTGGTACGTCGACCACCGATCGGTTCGTCTCGACATCGAGATCCTCCGGGACACGGTGCGCCAGGTGCTCAAACGCGAGGGTGTGTCGCACGATGGGCACGCGACGATGCCCGAGTTCTCGGGCCCTGGTGCCGAGACGCCGTGACTCGCGGACGTCACAACGTGCTCGTGTCGTCGGCGGGACGACGCGTCTCGCTGCTCGAACACTTTCGCGAGTCGATCGCGGCGTTGGGGACTGGTGGTCGCGTGCTCGCCACCGACATCTCGATGTTCTCGTCGGCGTTCCATCGCGCCGATGAGGCCTTCCTCGTGCCACGGTGCACCTCCGACGAGTTCGTTCCGAAGCTGCTGGCGCTCTGCGACGCCCACGACGTCGGCCTCGTGGTCCCGACGATCGACACCGAGCTCGCCGCGCTTGCCGCGGCGCGCGAGCAGTTTCTGGCGATCGGCACCACGGTGGCCGTGTCGGGCCCCGCGACCGTCGCGATCGGCGCCGACAAGGTGGCGACGAACGCCTGGCTGGTCGAAGGTGGTTTCCCCACGGTGCGGCAGTCCGACGTGGCATCGGTGTTGGCTGACCCTGGTGCATGGTCGTTTCCCGTCGTGGCGAAGCCGAGCGCGGGGAGCGCGTCGATCGGCGTGCACGTGGTCGAGTCGGCCGACGAGCTGCAACCACTCGAAGCCGCTGCCGGATACGTGGTCGAGGAGCGCGCGACCGGCGACGAGCTCTCGATCGACGTGCTCGTGGGTGCGTCGGGTGCGGTGCGCGATGCGGTGGTGCGCCGGCGGATCGAGGTGCGCGGCGGCGAGGTGTCGAAGGGCGTGACCGTCCGCGATCCCGAGGTGATCGCCCTGGCCGTCAGCCTCGGCGAGGCGCTCCCTGACGCGTACGGCGTGCTGACGGTGCAGCTGTTCCTCGACCCGATCGATCGCACGATGCGCGTGATCGAGATCAACCCGCGGTTCGGTGGTGGGTTTCCGCTCGCATGGCAGGCCGGGGCGCGCTTCCCGCAATGGATGCTCGAGGAGCTCGAAGGCGTGCCGTCCACGTGCACCCCCGCCGCGTGGCGCGATGGCCTCGTGATGTTGCGCTACGACGATGCGGTGTTCGTCGACTCGTCGGACCTCGAGCGGTGAGTGCCGCTGGTGCGCCGGTGTGCGTCGTGATCGACCTTGACGACACCATGTTCCTCGAGCGCGACTACGTGAAGAGCGGGTTCGAAGCGGTTGGCGCGTTCCTTGCATCGCACGACGGGATCGAGGGCTTTGCTGCTGCGGCGTGGGAGCACTTCGAACAGGGACTCCGCGGCAACACGTTCGACGTGGTGCTCGCCAAGCTCGATGTGACGCCGTCGGCCGACCTCGTGGCCACGCTGGTCGAGGTCTATCGATCACACGAACCGAAGATCGAGATGCTCCCCGATGCACGCGCCGCAATCGACAGACTGCGCCCCGCAGCGACGCTGGCGGTGATCACGGACGGACCGTTGGAGTCGCAACAAGCCAAGGCGCGCGCGATGGGTGCGCCAGAGTGGGCAGAGCTCATCGTGTACACCGCAGAGTTCGGCGCCGGCTTCTCCAAGCCGCATGCGCGCGCGTTCGAACTGGTGGAGCAGGTCACCGGTGCTCACGGCGCGTCGTGCAGCTACCTCGCCGACAATCCGACGAAGGACTTCGTGGCGCCCCGAGCGTTGGGATGGCACACCGTGCGCGTGCGTCGCTCGGCAAGCTTGCACGCATCGATCGACAGCGGCGCCGACGTCGACGCCGAGGTGGTCGACGTCGCTGCCGCGGTCGACGAGTTGACCCGACGAGGAGCGCTCACGTGAAGGTTGCGCACCTCACGACGGTCGACTCGAGCCTGGAGTACCTCCTGTTGCCGCAGCTGCTCGCCGTGATCGAAGGCGGCGGCGAGGTGGTCGGGATCAGTTCACCGGGTTCGTCGGTCGAGCGCCTCGAACGCCGCGGGGTTCGTCATGTGGCGCTCGAGTCGTCAACACGCGGGTTCGACCTCTGGGCCGATGTGCGGGCTGCGTTCGAGCTGTGGCAGGTGTTGCGACGCGAGCGCCCCGATGTGTTGCACACGCACAACCCGAAGCCGGGGCTCTACGGGCGAGTGCTCGGACGGCTCGCACGCGTGCCGATTGTGGTGAACACGCTCCACGGCCTCTACGCCACCGAGGACGATCGTCTCGCGAAGCGAGCGGTGGTGTACGGGCTCGAGGCGATCGCGTCGCGATTCTCGGATGCCGAGCTGGTCCAGAACCCGGAAGACGTCGCCCTCATGCGTCGTCTCCACCTTGCGCCGCGCGCGCACATCAGGCTCCTGGGCAACGGCGTCGATCTCCGCCGCTTCATGAGCGCGCCGGCATCGGGCGATCGTGTGCGCATCCGTGCCGAGCTCGGCGTGCGTGACGACACGATCCTCGTCGGCGCGGTCGGACGACTTGTGGCAGAGAAGGGCTATCCGGAGCTGTTCGGCGCGATGGTGCGGCTCGACGAGCGCTTCCGGCTCGTGGTGGTCGGTCCGGAGGATCCGGCCAAGGCCGATGCCCTCGCGCCCGAGCTGCTCGACGAGGCGCGCGGCGCGGGTGTCATCTTCCTCGGGGAGCGAGACGACGTCGACGCGATCTACCGCGCCATGGACGTGTTCGTGCTGCCCTCGCACCGTGAGGGATTTCCTCGCGCCGCGATGGAAGCCGCTGCGTCGGGTCTGCCGATCGTCACCACCGACGTGCGCGGATGTCGTCAAGTGGTGGACGACGGCGTGAACGGGATGTTGGTGCCAGTGCGCGATGAGAAAGCGTTGTTCGAGGCGATCTCGACGTTCGCGTCGCCCGAACGACGGACGGCCATGGGGGCGGCCGGTGCCCGCATCGCGCAGGAGCGCTTCGACGAGGACACCTGCGTGCAGATCGTGCTCGACACCTACCGCGAGGTCGCGCACCGCAAGGGTATCGAGTTGACCTGACGCGGCCTGACGAGCTCGGCGTCGGTCAGTTGGTCTTGTTGCCGTAGCGCACGCGGTTCATCCAGCGCCGCAGGGT
>JBEVLJ010000248.1:0-4523 GCA_040509195.1 Acidimicrobiia bacterium | reverse complement strand
CCAGGAGGACACAACACGACGCGGCGCGCCCGTGGACGACGCGGTCGTGGACGGTGGCACGCCCGGGCCCACGACCGGCACCGCGCCGGGCGCGGAGCCCGATCTGCCCGGGAAGGACGGGCGCCCCGAGCTGCTCGAAGCGCGCGACCTGATCACCTACTTCCGCACGCCGGCCGGGGTGGTACGCGCGGTCGACGGCGTGTCGCTCACGCTGCGCAAGGGCGAGCTGCTCGGCGTCGTGGGTGAGTCCGGGTCGGGCAAGACGATCCTGTCGCGATCGATGATGAACTTGCTGCCGAAGCGCAACGTGGTGCGCTCGGGACAGGTGCTGCTCGACGGTGACGACCTCCTGACCTACGACGAGCGCCGCATGCGCACGGTCTGGGCCCGGCGGATGGCCGCCGTGTTCCAGGACCCGATGGTGTCGCTGAACCCGCTCATGAAGATCGGCCAGCAGCTCGCCGAAGCACCGCGGGAGCACTTCTCGTTGTCGCGCCAGCAGTTGCGCGACCGGTCGATCGAGCTCCTGCGCTCAGTGCGGATCCCCGAGCCCGAGCGGCGGCTCGACCAGTACCCGCACCAGCTCTCGGGCGGTATGCGCCAGCGCGTCACGATCGCGATCGCGCTGAGCTGCGACCCGGACATCCTCTTCGCCGACGAGCCGACCACCGCGCTCGACGTGACGGTGCAGGCGCAGATCCTCGACCTCCTGGCGACGAACCAGCGAGAGCGCAACATGGCGATCCTCCTCGTCACCCACGACCTCGGGATCCTCGCCGGGCGCGCGGACGAGATCGTGGTCATGTATGCCGGGCAGGTCGTCGAGCGCGCACCGACGCGCGAGATCTTCAAGGACACCCGGATGCCGTACACCGGCGCGCTGCTCGAGTCGACGCCGCAGCTCGACAACGAGAGCCACGCGGTCCTCGCGACCATCCCGGGGCGCCCGCCGAACCCGCTGGCGTTCCCTCCTGGGTGCCGCTTCGCTCCCCGGTGCAGCTACGCGCAGGACCGCTGCCTCACCGAGATGCCTCCCCTCGTCGACACCGGCACCGGGCACCTCTACCGGTGCTGGTACCCGCTCGGGACGAGCGCGGGTGACGAGGCGCTCGAGGCCAACCTGCGGCGCGGCCAGTCGGCCGCGGGGATCCCGGTGACACTCGAAGGCACGGGAGGAGACTGAGATGGCCGGCAGCGACACCGCCCACCTGCGCGACCACGACGACGTGCTGCTGACGGTCGAGCACCTCGTGGTCGAGTTCCCTGCGGGGCGCTCGAGGACGGTCCACGCGGTGTCCGACGTCAGCTTCGACGTCCGCGCGGGCGAGACCCTCGGACTGGTGGGCGAGTCCGGGTGCGGGAAGTCCACCACCGGTCGCGCCATCGTGCAGCTCGACCGGGCGACGTCCGGGTCGGTGTGCTTCCAGGGCACCGACCTCACCACCATCACGGGTGAGGAGCTGCGCAAGACGCGCTCGCACCTGCAGATGATCTTCCAGGACCCGATCTCGTCGCTGAATCCCCATCGCAGGATCCTCGACATCGTCATCGAGCCCCTGAGCATCTGGGACATCGGCGATCGGGCCAGCCGCAGAGCGCAGGCGTCGGCGATGCTCGCCACCGTCGGGCTGGACCCGGACGTCGTCGGTTCCCGGCGGGCCGCGCAGCTCTCCGGCGGTCAGTGCCAGCGGGTCTCCATCGCTCGCTCGTTGATGCTCGACCCGAAGCTCATCATCTGCGACGAGCCCGTCTCCGCGCTCGACGTGTCGGTCCAGGCCCAGGTGCTCAACCTGCTCGAGGCCATGAAGGAGCGGTACGGGCTCACGCTGCTCTTCATCGCCCACGACCTCGCGGTCGTCAAGGCGATCAGCGACCGCATCGTCGTCATGTACCTCGGCAAGCTCTGCGAGATCGCGACCAGCGCCGAGCTGTACGCCAACCCGGCGCACCACTACACCCGCACGTTGATCGACGCGATCCCCGTCGCCGACCCCGACGCCCAGCTGCGCCAGGGATCCGGCATCTCCGACGAGCTGCCCTCGCCGCTGGACCCGCCGTCGGGCTGTCGCTTCCGCACCCGCTGCCCACGCGCGGAGGAGCGGTGCACGAACGAGGAGCCGCAGCTCCGCGAGGTGCACCCCGGCCACTACGTCGCCTGCCACTTCCCGCTGCCGATCGGCGACGCCGTCGTCGCGTCGGGCGTCCCGGCCACCGCCTGACACCGGACCGCCGGACGGCGGCACCGGCGGGGCGAGCAGAGAAGACCTGACATGGACATCGTCCGGCTGACCCGTCCGAGCGCCGAGGTCGCGCTGGTGACGCTCCAGCGACCCGAGCGCCTCAACGCCATGAGCTACCCCCTGATGGCGGCGGTGCCGGGCGCGGGTTCTGCTCAGGCTTCGACCTCAAGGACCCCGGCGCGATGCCCGGCTCGGACGAGCTCGGCCCGGTCCAGCGCACGTTGCGCGGCATGCGCGAGTTCTACGGGGTGATCACGAGGCTCCACGAGC
Source organism: Acidimicrobiia bacterium (assembly GCA_040509195.1). GTDB lineage: Bacteria > Actinomycetota > Acidimicrobiia > IMCC26256 > DASPTH01 > DASUMF01. Next base: position 2,013 of record JBEVLJ010000248.1, on the reverse strand, counting down.
TGCCGCAGCCCGTCATCGCGGCCGTGAACGAGCCGGCCGCCGGCGGGGGGTTCGCGCTCGCACTCGCGGCCGACGTGCGCGTCGCGAGCAGCTCGGCGCGGTTCAACGTCGCCTTCGTGCGCGTTGGCTACTCGGGGTGCGACATCGCGGTGAGCTACTTCCTCCCGCGTCTGATCGGCCAGGCACGTGCCGCGGAGCTCATGCTCACCGGCAGGCTGATCGACGCCGGCGACGTCGTCGACGCCGCGCTCGCCGTGGCGGACCGCATCGTCGCGAACTCGCCGTTCGGCGTGGCGATGACCAAAGAGGTGATGTGGTTGAACCTCGACGCGCCGAGCCTGCGGTCGGCGATCGCACTGGAGCAGTGCACGAACGCGCTCACGATCGGGACCGTGTCGTGCGTCCCGTCGCGCAAGGCCCGGGCTTGGGGCACGCTCGGGGAACAAGGCTAGGGTGCGCGTCGATCGGGGCGACGAGACGCGGCGGCCCGCTGGAGCCGGTCGGGGGCGAGATGGCGGGGGACGACGCGATGACGACGGTCGCTGGCCGCGTCGACGACGGAGCGTGCCGTGCGTGCGGCGAGGTGCTCTCGTGAGCGACGCACGCTACGGGCTCACCGTGCCGGTGGGCGGTGTCCCACTGCACGAGCAACGCCCGGTGTTCGAGGAGCTCGAGGCACTCGGCTACACCGACGTCTGGACGGCGGAGGGCGGCGGCATGGACGGCCTGACGCCGCTCACGCTCGCTGCGGCGTGGACGTCGAAGCTGCGGCTCGGCGCCGGCGTGGTCTCGTCGTTCACGCGAGGGCCCGGCATCCTCGCGATGACGGCGGCCGGCATGGCGAACGCCGCCCCGGGGCGGTTCGTCCTCGGGATCGGGAGCTCGTCCGACATCATCGTGCGCAACTGGAACGGCATCCCGTTCGACAAGCCCTACTCGCGCACCCGCGACGTCGCGCGCTTCCTCAAGGCCGCCTTCACCGGCGAGTCGGTCACCGAGCAGTACGAGACCTTCGCGGTGAAGAATTTCCGCCTGCCGAAGCTCGAGTCGCCCCCGAAGGTGGTGATCGCGGCGGCACGTGAGCGGATGCTGCGCCTGGCCGCGAGCGAGTCCGACGGCGCCATGATCAACCTCTGCTCCGCCGACGACGTGGTGCGCATCGCGGCGATCGTGCACGAGGAGAACCCCGACGCGGAGATCATCGACCGCATCATGGTCTGCCCGACCGACGACACCGAGGCCGTCTACCGCGCGGTGAAGCCCACGCTGGCCGCGTACACGTCGGTCGGTGTGTACCGCGCGTACCACGAGTGGCTCGGCCGCAGCGACGTGCTGGGCGAGACGTGGGCTGCATGGGCCGCGGGCGACCGCGCCGCCGCGGTGGCGGCGGTCCCCGACTCCGTGGTCGACGAGCTGTGCGTGCACGGGACACCGGAGCAGTGCCGCGAGCACCTGGCACGCTTCGTCGAGAACGGCGTCACCACGCCCGTGCTCGCGATCATGAACATCGGCGGCGACACGCGCGAGGCGATCCGCGCCCTGGCCCCCGACGCCTGACATCGCCGCCGTCCGCACGGCCGGCGCGCGCAAGAGACGGGAGACGAGACGATGGTCGAAGAGGTCACGGACGGCGCGTTGCTGGTCGAGCGCCCGGTCGAGCACGTGGTGGTGCTCACCATGAATTACCCGGAGCGGTTGAATCCTGTCGGGGGTGAGCTCTCGCAGCGGCTCACGGAGATCGGGCCGGAGATCGACGCGGACCCCTCGGTTCGCGTGGTGGTGCTCACCGGCGCCGGCCGCGGGTTCTGTTCGGGGGCGGACCTCACCAGGCGCGGGTCCGGCGAGGAAGGTGGCGACACCCGGCTGCAGACCGTGGGCGTCGACTCGATCGAGCGGCGCGGCGGTGTCGGCTACACCGGCCCGGGAGCGCAGTCGTACCCGCGCTTCACCGCCCGGCAGGCGCACGTGTACAAGCCGGTGATCACCGCGGTGAACGGTGTGTGCGCGGGCGCG
>JBEVLJ010000247.1:0-3002 GCA_040509195.1 Acidimicrobiia bacterium | reverse complement strand
CGGAGAGTCAGCGCACGATCTCGAGGTGCTGGCGGGTGGCATCGAAGATGCGTTCGCGGAGCTGCTCGCGCTCGCGGCGTTGAGATGAGGAGACTTGATGACTCAGGTGGCTGAATGACACGCGTCGCCGACGATCCCACCGCAGAGGTCACGGATCTCCTCCAGCTGCTGATCCGCAACGAGTGCGTGAACAACGGCGAGGTGGAGTCGGGCCGCGAGACGAAGAGCGCCGAGCTCCTCTCGGGCTACCTCACCGGTTGCGGCGACCACGAGATCTACGAACCGCAGCCCGGTCGTCAGAGCCTGGTGTGCAAGCTCGAGGGGTCCGATCCCGACGCGCCATCGTTGATGCTGATGGGGCACACCGACGTGGTGCCGGTGAACCCCGACGGGTGGAGTCGCGATCCGTTCGGCGGCGACGTGGTCGACGGGTTCGTGTGGGGTCGCGGCGCGGTCGACATGCTCAACCTCACTGCGTCGCAAGCGGTCGCGTTCAAGCGATTGGTCGAGAGCGGTTTCACCCCCAAGGGTGATCTCATCTACCTCGCGGTCGCCGACGAGGAAGCGCAGGGCACGTGGGGTGCGCACTGGTTGCTCGACCACGAGCGCGATGCGGTGTACGCCGACTACGTGCTCACCGAGTCGGGTGGGTTCCAGGTGCCGACCCCTCACGGGCCGCGCCTCCCCGTGCTCGTGGGGGAGAAGGGCACGTTCTGGACCAAGCTCACGGTGCACGGCACGCCGGGCCACGGATCGCAACCGTTCCGAACCGACAATGCATTGGTCACCGCGGCCGAGGTCGTCACGCGCATCGCGGAGTACTCGCCGCCCACGCAGATCCACGACGCGTGGCGGGAATTCGTGGAACGCATGCACTTCGAGCCCGACGTGACCGACGCGCTGCTCGACCCGCACGGGTTGCGCGCCACGCTCCACGAACTGCCGATCGGCATGGCGCGCCTGTGGCACGCGTGCACGCACACCACGTTCGCACCCACGGTCGCGCACGGCGGCACCAAGACCAACGTGATCCCGGACACCGTCGAGTTGCAGGTCGACATCCGTACCCTGCCCGGGCAGACGGGCGCCGACGCGACGGCGATGTTGCGCGAGGCCCTCGGCGATCTCGCGGATGCCGTCGACATCGAGGCGAACGACGACCCTTCGACCGCGTCGCCGATGGACACGCCGTTGTGGGACTCACTCGCGCGCGTCACCGCCGACCTGTGCGAAGGATCGGCGCTGGTGCCGTCGTTGATGGTGGGTGCCACCGACAACCGCTTCTACCGACGCGCCGGCGCGGTGGGGTACGGGTTCGGCCTGTTCTCGGAGCGGCTCAGCTACGACGACTACGCCACCATGTTCCACGGCAACGACGAACGCGTCGACCAGGAGTCGCTGGCGTTGTCGACGTTGCTGTGGGAAGCCGTCGCTCGCGACCTGGTGGGGTGAGTCGCGGCTGGGGAGCACGACGCGTCGATGCGTCGACGCATCAGGAGTCGGACGGGCCCTGCTCGCGCAGGAATTGCTCCACTTCGCCGACCAGATCGTCGGCCGAGGGCAACGGTCCCGACGTGGGGTGACGCGGGTCGAACGGTGGGGCCTCGTCGTCAGCGTCATCGGCGTCGGTGTCGCCACGCGTCTCGAGGTCGCGCACGTAGGTGACGAGCTCGTCGTTGTCGGCGATCGCGCCGTCGACCTGCGCACGCCAGACGTCGACGAGGTCGTCGAGCGGCGTGAGGGTGAGCCCGAGGTCGGCGATCGCCGACAACCGATCGAGCAGGGCGCGAGTGGCCGGAGGGTTGGGCGGGCTCGCCACGTAGTGCGGGACCGGGGCCCAGAGCGAGGCGGAGGTGAGCCCCTCGCGTCGACAGCGATCGCCGAGCACACCGACGATGCCGGTCGGGCCTTCGTACCGCGACGGCGCCAACCCCAACCGCTCCGAGACCGCCGGGTCCGTGGCGTTGCCCGTGACGCGGACGGGTCGCGTGTGCGGCACGTCGCCGAGCAGCGCACCGAGCGTGATGACCATCGAGCATCCGGTGTCGCGCGCGACGGCGATGATCGCATCGCAGTAGGACTGCCACCGAACGTTGGGCTCGATGCCCTTGAGCACGACGACGTCGCGCGACTTCCAGTGCGTGGCGTAGAACTCGTGGCGTGGCCACCGCACGGAGGTGGCGACACCATCGACGAACTCCACGAACGGGCGGCGCGACTGGTAGTCGATGTGCTCGTCGGAGTCGATCGACGCGAACGCTGTGGGGTTCGCGGGTTCGGAGTGGCGCACGAGCCAGTCGGCGGCCGCGGTCGCCGCGTCGCCCGCGTCGTTCCACCCGTCGAACGCAGCGACGAGGAACGGGTCGCGCAGCGCGGGATGATGGTCCCACACGAGCCCGTCGGTCATGGGGTCAAGCTTACGAGCACGACGGAGCTGTGCTCCCCGGCGAGGCCTCTGGCGCGGCAGACGGGCCGAGACGCGAACCAGCGTCCCATCGTGACGACGGAACGCTGGTTGCGGGGGGATCTGATGTGCACCGCAGCCGTGGAGTGAGTGGCGCGGTGGGTGGTGCGGCGTTTCAGGCGATGCGGGCGGCCCGGGGGCGCACCGGCGTGCCGTTGCCCTTGGGGTAGCGAGCGACTCGACCGACCGGCATGTCGACCCGGTATCCGGCGGCGGCGCGCTCCTCTTCGGACTCGCCACCCCAGAAGCCGTACTCGCGGTTCTCACGTGCCCACTCGCGGCAGGACGTCACCACGGCGCAGGCGGTGCACACGGCACGAGCCTTCGACTCGCGGACGCTGCGCGTCTCGGGACGCTCACCAGCGGGAGCGAAGAACAACTCGTTCTGGCCTCGACACGCGGCGCTGTCGGTCCAGACGAGCGGGCCCGAGAAGATCAGGCTGGAAACAGTTTCGGTTGCGGACACCGAGAAACCCCCGTGCGTAGTGAAGTAGCCCCCGTGGAACGTGCAAGAAGGCGGGAGAGTCGGGGTGTCGGT
>JBEVLJ010000246.1:0-2966 GCA_040509195.1 Acidimicrobiia bacterium | reverse complement strand
GCTTGAACGACTGCACCATCATCGGACCGCTCGCGATGGGCTGCTTGGTCTTCGGGTCGCAGATGCAGTCGTTCCACACCTTGTTGAAGTTGGTGCCTTCCAAGATGTGCTGCGGCAACACCGTGGTGCTGGTGCTCGCCCACAGGTCGCGGAACGGCGCGAACACGTCGTCGAACACCATCTGGAATTCCGTGGGGCTGATCACGTTGAACGCGGTGATCTTGTCGTAGCCGTTGCGGCTGACGACGTCGTTCTTCTCGTTCATGATCGTGTCGTAGGTGAACTTGAAGTCGGTGCTGCTGATCGGCACGCCGTCGGACCACCGCGCGTTCGAGCGGATCGTGCACGACACGGTGAACGGCGTCTGCGTGGTGACCGCGCAGTCCTTGTCGAAGATCCACGGCTGGTACGAGAAGTCGGGCAGGAGCTTGTAGCCACGCGCCAGTGCTGGGCCGGTGATCATGCCGGTCCACTGGCCGTTGCCCTGCGGCGTCATGTTGTTGAGCACCGGCGGGAACTCTTCGGCACCGACGGTGATCGTGCCTGCCGCGCGCGACGCGGCGGCGGCCTTCGATCCGCTGGCGGTAGCAGCAGTCGCCACCGAGGTGAGCCCGACCGACGCGACGAGCGCGCCGGTGACGACGAGCGCGAGCCACGTCGGTCGTGTCGTCGTACGAGTTGCGTGCATCGGTGGTCCCCAGCGTCGCCGCCGATCGTGGATGTCCCTGCCGGAACATCACGCGGATGGTGCACCGCGTCCTTGTTCAGAACGACGCGGTGCACCGATGACTTGAGCCATTTCAGCCGCTCTGACGATGCAGGCGGTGTCAGCTGGGCCGGTCAGTCGAGGCGAAGCGCGAGCAGCACGGTGGAGAACATGAAGATCACCGAGGTGACGACCGTGAGGCGGTCGAGGTTGCGCTCGACGACCGTGGACCCGGCCATCGAACCACCGAGTTGCCCACCACCGAACATGTCGGACAAACCGCCGCCACGACCGGAGTGCAACAGGATCAAGAAGATCAACCCGAAGGCGGAGGCGACGTCGATGACGAGGAGGATGATGTTCAACATGCGGGAGCCAAACTACTACGCGCGTGGATATTGGATGATGCGAGCGAAGTCGTCGGGGTCGAGCGACGCTCCCCCGACCAGCGCGCCGTCGATCTCCGGCATCGCCATCAACTCCTTGGCATTGCCGGGTTTCACGCTCCCGCCGTATTGGATGCGGATCGCCTCCGCGGTCGCGTCGTCGTAGAGGTCGCCGAGCGCGGCACGCACCACGCCGCAGGTGTCGTTGGCGTCGTCGGGCGTGGCCGTGCGACCCGTGCCGATCGCCCAGATCGGCTCGTACGCCACCACGCACGTGGCTGCCACGGCCGCGGAGATCCCCGCGAATGCCTCCCGAGCCTGCTCCGACACGACCGCGGCCGTCTCCCCCGCTTCGCGCTGCTCGAGCGTCTCGCCCACGCACACGATCGGCGTCATCTCGTTGGCGATGACGGCCTTCGTCTTCTTGTTGACGATCTCGTTGGTCTCGCCAAAGAGCTGACGACGTTCGGAGTGGCCGACGATCACGTACTCCACGTCGAGCTTGGCGAGGAACAACGCGCTCACCTCACCGGTGAACGCACCTTCCTGCTCCCAGTAGCAATTCTGCGCGCCCAGCTTGAACTCGAGCTTGTCGGCCTGGATGAGGTTCTGCAGCGTGCGCAGGTCGGTGAACGGCGGGCAGATCGCCACGTCGACGGATTCGAAGTCGTCTTTCTCCAGTCGGTACGCGAGCTTCTGCACGTGTTGGATCGTGACCAAGTGGTCGTGGTGCATCTTCCAGTTCGCCGCGATGATCGGCCGGCGTGAGGACTCAGGCATTCGTCTCGTTTCCTCGGAGGGCTTGGAGGCCGGGAAGGTCACCGAGCTCGATGAACTCGAGTGAAGCGCCCCCGCCAGTGCTCACGTGGTCGACCTCGTCGGCGAGCCCGAACTGACGGATCGCTGCTGCGCTGTCGCCACCGCCGACGACGGTGAAGCCGCTCGACGCGGCGACCGCGTCGGCCACCGCGCGCGTGCCGGCGTCGAACGGCGGAACTTCGAACATGCCCATCGGGCCGTTCCACAACACGGTGCCCGCGTGCTCGATCACCTCGCCGTAGCTCATGGCAGTCGCGGGGCCGACGTCGAGCCCCATCCAACCGTCGGGAATCGCGCCGGCGGGCACCACGCGCGTCTCCGCGTCGGACGACGGCTCCTGCGCGATCACGATGTCGGTGGGAATCCGCACGCGCTCCGTCGCGAGCAAGCGCGTGCACTCGTCGACCATCTCGGGTTGCACGAGCGACCCGCCGACGGTGTGACCCTGCGCGAGCAGGAACGTGAACGCCATCGCGCCGCCGACGAGCACGACGTCCGCGCGCGTGAGCAGCGCGTCGATCACTGCGAGCTTGTCGCTCACCTTCGACCCGCCCAACACCGCGACGAACGGTGACGCCGGGGCGTCGAGCAACCTGCCGAGCACCTCCACTTCGCGTTGCAGCAGGCGACCCGCCGCGTGCGGCATCACCCGTGGCGGCCCCACGATCGACGCGTGCTCGCGGTGCGACGCCCCGAACGCATCGTTCACGTACGCGTCGAACGGCTCGGCGAGGTTCGTGCAGAACACGGGGTCGCACCCCTCCTCGCCTGGATCGAAGCGCAGGTTCTCGAGCATCACCACGTCGCCCGGGGTCGCCGAGGCGACGATCGGCTCGACCTCGAAGCCATAGATGGCGGGCGCGAGCTCCACGGTGGTGTGGAGCAGCTCACCGAATCGCTTGGCGATCGGCGCCATCGAGAACTCGGGCTTGAACACGCCCTTCGGCCGACCGAGATGACCGGCGAGCACGACGACCGCCTTCTCCTTGCGCAGCCACTCGATCGTGGGCAGCACCGACGTGATGCGCAGGTCGTCGTCGATGACGTCCTCGTGC
>JBEVLJ010000245.1:0-5369 GCA_040509195.1 Acidimicrobiia bacterium | reverse complement strand
GTGACGTCGCCCTGCACCCACACTCCGGGCGCGCGTTCCGTGGCCGGTGTGCTCGGCACCGGCGCCGCCGCGCCCGACAACAGGTCGAGGTGGGCACGGAGGTACTGCTCAGGCGCGCCGATGTCGAGCCAGTACGCATCGCTGCGCAGCGCGTAGAGCCGACGCGGTTCCTCGAGCATGCGGGGAAACGTCTCACGTTCCACCGACACGGTGAGACGAGGAGGGATGCGCTCGAGCACCGCCGGTTCGAGCACGTAGGTGCCCGCGTTGATCCAGTTCGTCGGCGCCTTGCCGGGCGCCGGCTTCTCCACGAAGGCGACGACCTCGCCGTCGCCACGCGTGGGCACCACACCGAATGCCGACGGGTCGTCCACCCGGGTGAGTGCAATCGTGGCTTCGGCACCGCGCTCCTCGTGGAAGCGCACCAACGCCGCGACGTCCAGCCCGGTGAGCACGTCGCCGTTGCACACCAACACGCGCTCGTCGATCCCTTCGGCGGCGAAGCGGATCGCACCGGCGGTGCCGAGCGGCTCGTCTTCCACCGCGAAGCGGATCTTCATCGGCGCGCCGTGTGCGGCGAAGTGCGCCTCGAACGCATCCGGGAGATATCCGAGCGAGAGCACGACCTCGTCGACGCCGTGCGCGGCGAGCCACTCGAGCTGACGATCGAGGAAGGCGCGGTTCGCAATCGGGAGGAGCGGCTTGGGGACGTCGTACGTGAGAGGGCGCAAGCGCGTGCCGGCCCCCCCGACGAGCACGACGGCTTTCACGGAGCTGCCAGGCTCACGGGGCCGCCATCATCACGGGGCTGGCGCGGTGGTGGTCGTCGCGTCGGAGCTCGGGACCGTGGTGGTCGTGCTGGCGGCGGCCAGGCACGGAGACTTCTTGCTCACGGGGGCTGCGTTCGCGTCGGTGATCTGTGCGAACGCCGTGCAGGCATCGGGCGGGAAGCCGAGCTCGGTGCCCTTCGGGAGGAACCCGACCGCGATCGTCTCACCGTCTTGTTGGTGGTAATCGGACGGGTTGCCGGTCATCTTCTTGCCGTCGACCGCCCACACGATCTCGCCCTTCTGGCCCTTGTACTCGCCGAAGGTGCAGGTGTCGCCGTTCTTCCACACGGTCTGCTTCGGCTTCGACAGCGGACCCTGCCACTGCGTGTGCGCGGCGTTCGAGCCGCCCAGATCGATCGTGGAGTCGTTGATGGTCCACCCCCCGTAGCTCAAGAACTTGCCGAGCGTGGCGTTGGTGCCCTGCTCCGAGGGAACGAACGGGTGGGTGTGGACCAGGCCGTCGCCGTGGGAGTGGACGCCCGCGTTCGAGGCCTGGTTCGGGCTGCTGTACGGCTTCTCGAACTCGGGCGCGCCGCCGAGCCACTCACCGCAGATGTTGACGCCGAGGTAGGTGTGCCAGTGGTCGCCAGCCACCCCGGCCGTCTGATTGACCGCTCGGGGCCCACCCTCGCCACCGTCGCTTGCCCCGCCGCTGCGGGTGAGCATGACGGCCACGATGCCCACGATCACGATCACCGCGATCGCCACGTTCCACGCCATCGATCCGCCCCGACGCCGCTTGGGCTTCCGATACTTCGCGCGCATGGCGGAACGACTGGAACGGGTGTGCGACTGCGGCATGGCGTGGGCGAGGTTACCCGCTGACCTTGGGCTGGCCCGGCCGCGCGCCGAAGATCCGGGCCACCACTTCGATGGTGGCGCGCATCGTGAGGAACATCGCCGCCGGCACCAGCAACAACCGTTTCGGACCGCGCCACCGCTTGCGTGCGTAGCGGTACACGGAGCGGTGGTGGCGCACGATCATCTGGAAGGGGTGGTGTTCGCGACTCACGCCCTGCTCGTGCACCACGGCGCCACCGGGGTCGTACGCGACCCGCCACCCGAGCCGACGGAGGCGCCAGCAGAGGTCGACCTCTTCCATGAACATGAAGTAGCCGTCGTCCCAACCACCCACGGAGTCGAGCGCGGAGCGACGCAGCCACATCGCCGCGCCCGACAGCCACTCCACGTCGCGCGCTCGCGACGGGTCGACGTCGAGCTGACGATACCGACGGGTGAAGGGGTTCTCGGGCCGCACCACCCCGAACATCGCGTGGCCGATCGAATCGATCAGCGACGGCATGCTGCGCGCCGACGGGTACTGCGAGCCATCCGGGTTGCGCACGACCGGGCCGACTGCGCCGAGGTCGCGCTCGGAGTCGAGACGCTCCAGCATCGCCTGGCCGGTGCCGGGCTCGATCACGAGGTCGGCGTTCATCACGGCGACGATCGGCGCCCGCGTCGCGGCCGCACCGAGGTTGGCGCCGCCTGCGTAGCCGAGGTTCTCACCGCTCGTGACCACGCGCACACCTGGGTCGACGTCGAGACCGGCGTCGTGCAGTCTCGCCGCGACGCTCTCCGGCTGGTGGGCCGGTTGCGCGTCGTTGTCGACCACGACGATCTCGACCGGACCCGCGCTGACGTCGGCGAGCAGCGACCGGAGACACGGCACGAGGCACGGGCCCGACCGATACTCCACCACCACCGCAGCCCATCGCGGGATCGCCAGATCGGGCGGGGACGGGGGCACTGCATCGGCCGGCGTCGACATGGCGATGCGAGGCTATTCGCTGAGCCCAAACGGCGGCCACGACCGCATTCGGGAACGACGGTCGCGTAACCTCGCCCCGTGGTCGGTACCGTCGATTCTGGCCGCACCAGTGACACGGCGATCGCGCCTCCGCCCCACCTCGGCTACCAGCCCGCCCTCGACGGGCTGCGCGCCATCGCCGCCGGCTCGGTACTGCTGTACCACGGGGGCGTCACCTGGTCGAGCGGGGGCTTCCTCGGCGTCGACGTGTTCTTTGTCCTCTCCGGCTTCCTCATCACTTCGCTGCTCATCACGGAGTGGCAGCGCACGGGCGGGATCGCGATCCTCAGCTTCTACGGCCGACGCCTGCGGCGACTGCTTCCCGCGATGCTGCTCATGCTCGCCGCCGTCCTCGTGTATGCGGCGGTGCTCGCACCGGAATCGCAGTTGCACCAATTGCGCGGCGACTTCCTCGGCTCGCTCGGCTACGTGGCCAACTGGCGCCTGGTGTTCGAGCACCGCGGCTACTTCGACGCGTTCGCCACGCCGTCGCCGCTCACGCACACCTGGTCGCTCGGCGTCGAGGAGCAGTGGTACCTGATCTGGCCGATCGTGGTGATCGGGTTGTTGAAGCTCACCAAACGCGCGAACCGCAGCATCGGCCTCGCAGGCGCGGTCGTCGGCGTGTTGTGCGTCGCGTCGACGATGTGGATGGCTTGGCTGTACGCGCCGGGTACCGATCCGTCGCGCGTGTACTACGGCACCGACACCCGTGCGCAGGAGCTGCTCGCCGGCGCACTCCTCGCGTTCCTCTGCGTGTGGTTCGGGCGCTACACGGTTCGCGCGCCGGCACGGGGTTTCCTGAACTTGGCGGGCGTCGCCGGACTCGGATGGATGTTCGTGCTCTTCGCGACGGTCGACGATCGCACCACCTGGCTCTACCAGGGCGGGATGCTGCTCTTCTCCTTCGTGATCGCGCTGGTGATCTTCGCAGCCGTGCAACCCACCGGCGTCGTGCGCACCGCGCTGAGCCCCAGGCCTTTGCGGTGGCTCGGCACGATCTCCTACGGCCTCTACCTCTGGCACTGGCCGATCTACGTGGTCGTCAACGCCGACCGCATGGGCTTCAGCGGAGCGACGCTGCTGGCCGTGCGGCTCGCGCTCACCGTCGCCACCGCCACCGCGTCGTACTACCTGGTCGAGCGGCCCATCCGAGCGGGAAACCTCTCGCCCCGCGTGTTCCTCGTGTCCGCACCGGCCGTGGTCGGCGCGGCGATCGTCGGAGTGCTCGTGGTCACTACTGGCGCGCCGGCGAGCACGAGCGCGCTCGAAGCGGCGGTCACCGCGAACGGCAAGACGGGAGACCTGTTCTCCTACGATCCGAACGCCAACCCACCTCCCTCGACGCTCCCCGGAGAACAACCGATCAAGGTGCTGATGACGGGCGACTCGGTCGCCTTGACGCTCACGCTCGGCATCGCTCAGCGCTCGGGCGTGCCGCCTGTCCTCTGGTGGGACAAGAGCTCCCTCGGCTGCTCGCTCTTTCCCGGGAAGCTCGTCGTCGACGGCGTTCCCGACGACAGCCGACCCCAGTGCGCGCCCTGGCACGCCGATCGCCACCGGTGGGTTGGTCAATTCGCACCGGATGTGGTCGCGATCCTCTCCGCAGTGTGGGAGGTGTACGACCGCGAGGTCGACGGCACGATGCTCACGTTCGCCACGCCGGAGTGGGACACGTGGTTCTCGAAGCACCTCGACACGCTGATCGCCGAGATGAGCAGTGGCGGCGCGAAGGTCGCGATCATCAACGCGCCGTGCAGCGCGCGCCCTGCCAGCGTGGCGGGTGACGAGCCGCTCGAGAACGACGGCGCCCGGATCGACCACCTCAACTCGCTGTATCGCGCCGCCGTGAACCGGAACGCTGACCATGCCGCGCTGATCGACCTCCACCAATTCATGTGCCCAGGTGGCGTCTACCTCGACCAGCGCAAGGGCGTCACGCTGCGCGGCGACGACCGCGTTCACTTCAGCCCTGAGGGTGCTGCCGTCACGCGAGCGTGGTTGCTGCCGCGTTTGCGACGACTCGCCGCTCAGTGATCGTTCAACGCCAGCAGCGACCGCAAGCCTGACGGCAGGTCGATCGAGGGACTCCATCCGGGGACGGCGTCGCCCGCTCGCCAGTGCTCGATCATGTCGCCGGCACGGTCGGGTCGGACGCCCCAAACCACGGGCACCCGTGAACCCGCAACCTCACCGAGCAGCTCCACGAGTTGTCGCAGCGTGCGCGGCTCGCCCGACGACAGGGCGTAGATCGCTGCTTCACGTGTTCCTGCGTCGTACGCGGTGTCGGCGGCGAGGTCGGCGGCCCGCCGCAACGCGGCCGTGATGTCGTCGACGTGCACGAGGTCGATGAGCTGCTGCCCGCTGCTCATCAGCAGCGGCTCGCCGGTGCGAAGCGCGGCAAGGAGGTGCGAGAGCAGCTTGCCGCGGTGATCGAGCGGACCGTACGAGTCGTAGATGTTGACGGTGACCACCCGCAGCAGCGCGCGATCCGAGTAGAACCGCAGCACGTCCTCGAACGCTTGCTTCGTCGCCGCGTACAGGTTCTTCGGTTGGTACGACGCCCCGTCGACGTGTTGCCATGCCGTCCCCACGTTCACGAAGGTGGCGGCGCCGCCCTCGTCGTTGGAGTGCGCCGAGACCGCGTCGGCGAGGCGCGTGGGAAACGCCACGTTGTCGTGTACGAGCGCGGTGATGTCGTCGGCGCGGTGTTCGGCGATGAAGTTGGT
>JBEVLJ010000244.1:0-9088 GCA_040509195.1 Acidimicrobiia bacterium | reverse complement strand
GGGGTCGACGCGGGCACGCAGCTCGGCGAAGCGGTCGACCTCGGGGTACATCACCGGCAGCAACTCGGGGCGAAGACGTGAGTCCTTGGCGAGGTACACGCGCCCGCCCGCATCGGCGACCAGCTCGTCGAGGTCGTCGAGCAACGCCGCGAGTCCGGACACGGTGCAGGGGATGTCGAGTGCGAGCGTCCAGCCGGGTACCGGGAACGACAACGGACCGGGGTTGCCAGGACCGAACCGCTTGAGCACCGCGAGGAACGACGCGGCGCGCGCGCTGCTCAACATCTCGATCGAACGACGCACCGTGGTCGTTGCCGCGTCAGGCACCACGAACTGGTACTGCAGGAACCCGCGGCTGCCGTAGAGGCGGTTCCAGTCGCGGATGCCGTCGAGCGGATGGAAGAACGACGAAATCGTCTCCACGTGTCCGTGCAACGACGGTGTGACCCGGTACCACAACTCGTTGAATGCGGCGATGGTGAGCCGGTTGAGCAGACCGTTGGGCACCCAGGGCGGCGCACTGACGTGTTGCTTGGGACCGAACTCGCGTGCGCGGCCGCGCAGCTTGGCAGGGAGGTCGTCGAGCTTCGCGTGGTCGCCGCGCGACAGCACCGATCGTCCGAGCGATGCGCCGGTGGCGAGGCAGTCGATCCACGCCACGGTGTAGCGGTCGTCGGCATCCGCGCCGTCGGCCATCTGCGCCATCGTGGCGTCGAGATCGGGATGACGGGTGTGCTGCGCGCGGATGAACGCAGTCTCCACCGGGAGCAGCCGCAGCGTGACCTCAGTGATCACGCCGGTAAGACCGAGCGCGCCCGCGGTGCCCCAGAACAACTCGGGATCGTTCGCGGGCGTGACCTCGACGACGCCCTTGGGCGTGCGCAACGTGAACGACTCGACGTGGTTGGCGATGCTGCCGTCGACGTGGTGGTTCTTGCCGTGCACGTCGGCGGCGAGCGCGCCGCCGACGGTGACGAGCCGCGTGCCCGGCGTGACGGGCACGAACCAACCGAGGGGCAGCAGCACCCGCATGAGCGTGTCGAGGCTCACGCCGGCGTCGACGCGCACGATGCCGTGCTCGAGGTCGAGGTCGTGCACCTGCGCGAGTGACGTGGCGTCGAACACGGTGCCGCCCGCGTTCTGCGCGGCGTCGCCATAGGAGCGCCCGAGCCCGCGTGCCACCAGCCCGCGTGGGCCCGCGCTCGTGATCAGCGCGTCGACCTCCGCGGCGCGGTCGACGGTGACCACGTCGGCCGCCGTGGGCGCGGTGCGACTCCAGCCGGTGAGGAGCTCTTCGTGCGCGTTCTTCATGCCGAGGTCAGTGGTGGCCCGCGACGCCGAGCATGAACGTGACCGCGAACACCGCGCCGAGCACTTGCAGCACACGGTCGCTCAGCACCACTTCTTCCGGTGCACCGCCGCCGCCGCTCTCCACGACCAACGCGTAGCGCAGCACCGCGATCACGAGCGGAATGATCGACAACCGGAACCACGTGTCGTCGCCGGTGGAGTTGGCGTTCTCGAATGCCCACAGGCAGTACGCGGTGATCATCACGCCCGACGCGACGGAGCGCACATAGCCGAGGTATGCCGTGGAGTACGCGCCGAGCGTGCTGCGGTGAGCGAGCGACGCGGAACCGAGCTCCACCTGTTCGGCGTGACGCTTGCCGGTGACGATGAACAGCGATCCTGCGCCGGCGACGATGAGGAACCAATCGGACAGCGGCACGTCGGTGGCCACACCGCCGGCGATCGCGCGGAACACGAAGCCCGACGCAACGGCCACGAGGTCGATGACTGGCTCGTTCTTCAGCCAGAACGTGTACGCCATCGTGACCAACACGTACCCGGCCACGACCGCGGTGAGCTTCCCGTCGTTGATCGGTGCGCTGATGCCGAACGCCACGAGGATCAAGGCGACCGCGATCCCGCGCGCTGTGTTGGGATCGAGGTGACCGGCCGCGATCGGCCGATGGCGCTTCGTCGGGTGCAAGCGGTCGGCGGCGGCGTCGGCCGCGTCGTTCAAGATGTAGAGCCCGCTGGCGGCGAAGCAGAACGCGACGAAGGCCACGAGCGTCTGCGCGAGCGCGTCGCGCTCGGTGAGCACACCCGCGGCGGCGGGCGCCGCGAACACGAGCACGTTCTTCGTCCACTGCTTCGGGCGCGCGGTCTTCAGCGCGGCTCGCCAGATCGGCGGAGCCGATGCATCGTCGGGCGGGCCGACCTCAGATGGTTGTGGGACCGCCGACATCACCGACAGGCTATTGCTGATGGAGCCGTACACTTGGCGCTTCATGGCCCCTTCGTCCGACGCGCACGCTCGACGGGTGTACACGCGAACGGGCGATGACGGCACCACCGGCCTCTTGTTCGGTGGCCGCGTCGCGAAGCACTCCACCGGACCCGACGCGTACGGAGCGGTCGACGAGGCGGTGTCGGCGCTCGGCGTGGCGCGTGCCGAAGCTGATCGTGGCTCCGAGCTCGACACGCTGCTGATCAGGTTCCAACGCGAGCTGTTCGTGGTCGGTGCCGAGCTCGCCACGGCACCCGACAACCGTCGCAAGCTCGAACCGGGCGTCTCGCTCGTGACGGCGGCGATGGTCGAAGCGCTCGAACCGGTGATCGACGACATCACGTCGCGTTACGACCCGCCGACGGAGTTCGTGCTCCCCGGCGAGAACCGCGTCGCCGCCGCCCTCGACGTCGCACGCGCGACGGTGCGACGCGCCGAGCGCCGGTGTGTCGCGGCGGTCGACGAAGGTTGGCTCGAGGTTGGGAACGGAGGAAGTCACGTGGTGCCGTACCTCAACCGCCTGGCCGATCTCGTGTACACCCTGGCGCGTTGGCAAGAGGGCAGCCACCGCCCGGTCCGCACCACGGAATCGCAACACTGACGTCCATCGAAATTCTCGCAACGGAGGAACCGTGCCCATCTCGTTCTCAGCCAGCTCCTCGGCCGCCGATCGCATCGCCGCCGACCTCCTCGCGGTGCCCGTCGGCATTGCGCCGGCCGCCGCGCCGAAGGGCCGCCCGGCGCGAGGTCGCGGCAAGGCCACCCCAACACCGGAGCGGTGGCTCGGTCCGGGCGCCGACGTGGTCGACGACGCGCTCGGTGGTGGCCTCATCGCGTTCCTCGACGAAGCCGGCTTCGAAGGACGACTCGGTGAAGCGATCGCGGTGCCGACCAATGGCAACCTGCGCGCGAAGGCCGCGATCATCGTCGGCATCGGCGACCCGGCCGAGCTCACGGGCGACACGCTGCGTCGTGCGGGCGCGGCGGTTGCCCGTCGTGCGTCGAAGGCGACGTCCCTCGCCACCACGTTGGCGGCCGCGGCAGACACGTCAGGCCTCGACGCCGCGGAAGCGGCACAGGCCGTGACCGAGGGGCTCGCGCTCGGCGCCTATCAGTTCCTCGAGTACAAGCCGAAGTCGACGCCGTCGAAGCTCGCGAAGGTCACGCTGCTCGGAAGCGCGTCGGCCGGCGTGAAGGCCGCGCTGGCGCGCGCCGAGGCGATCACCGACGCGGTGTGCTGGGCGCGCGATCTCGTGAACACGCCGTCCCAGGACAAGTCGCCCGCTGACGTCGCCGACGACACGCGAGCGCTGCTGCGCGGCAAGGGTGTCACCGTCCAGGTGTTCGACGTCGCGCAGATGCGCCAGAAGAAGATGGGTGGTGTGCTCGGCGTCGGGCAGGGCTCGGCGCAGACCCCACGCTTCCTCAAGCTCACGTACGCACCCGCAGGTGCGCGCGGCAAGCAACTCGCGTTCGTCGGGAAGGGCGTGGTGTTCGACTCCGGCGGTCTGTCGCTCAAGCCGGCCGGCGGCATGGAGACCATGAAGTGCGACATGTCGGGCGCGGCCGCGGTGATCGCGTCGATGTCGGCGCTGAAGGCGCTCGGGGTGAAGCAGAAGGTCACCGGCTATGTGCCGCTGGTCGAGAACATGCCGAGCGGCACGGCGATTCGTCCGGGCGACATCCTGCGCCACCGCAATGGCAAGACGGTCGAAGTGCTGAACACCGACGCGGAAGGTCGGCTCATCCTCGCCGACGCGCTCACGCTCGCGTCAGACGAGAAGCCCGCCGCCATCGTCGACCTCGCCACCCTCACCGGTGCGTGCGTGGTGGCGCTCGGCGACAAGATCGCCGGCGTGATGGGCAATGACGAAGCGTGGTCGGAGCAGGTGCTCGACGCGGCGGGTCGTGTCGGCGAACGCATGTGGCCGCTGCCGCTCCCCGCCGACTACCGCCGCGGCCTCGACTCGCCGATCGCCGATCTCAAGAACGTCGGACCGCGCGAGGGCGGTGCGCTCACCGCAGGGTTGTTCCTGCAGGAGTTCGTCGACGGCGCGCCGTGGGTGCATCTCGACATCGCCGGCCCCGCGTTCATCACCGGCGACGACGGCCACAACTCGAAGGGCGGCACCGGGTTCGGCGTCCGCACGCTCCTCGAGCTCGCGTCGACGTTCACGCCGCCCCCAACGAATTCAGCGAAGCGCTGAGTCGACCGATGCGGGGGTGGCGTCGTGCTCCAGCCGTGATCGCGTCGTGCGCGCTGTTCACCGCGTGCAGCGTCGTGACCGCCTCGACGTCCGCGGCGGCCGCCGCGCCAACGGTCGTCGACGACAACGAGGCGAGTGCCTCCGAGTTCGTCACCGTCGACGTGCTCGACAACCGGTTCACGCCGAAGGCGATCACGGTCGCGCCAGGCACGACGGTGCGCTGGGAGAACGAGGGGCGCAACGTCCACAACGTGAAGCCCGACGATGGCCGCGACTTCGGGAGCCGGAACCTCGCGTCCGGGCAGGGGTACGCGTTCGAGTACACGGAACCCGGCACCTACGGCTACTACTGCTCGCTGCACGGCGCGCCCGGCAAGGGCCAATTCGCCACCGTGGTCGTCAACGACACCGCCGCGCGTGGTCGCACGGTCGCGTACGGCGACGACGGCGCCGAAGTGGTGGGCGGCGGATCTGATCCCGCGCCGTCGATCGCGGCGTCAGGCGACGTGATCCGCGTGCCGAAGGACGCGAAGACGATCCAGCAAGGCGTCGACCG
The DNA here is from genome assembly GCA_040509195.1 of Acidimicrobiia bacterium. Taxonomy (GTDB): domain Bacteria; phylum Actinomycetota; class Acidimicrobiia; order IMCC26256; family DASPTH01; genus DASUMF01. The sequence continues at coordinate 4,032 of JBEVLJ010000244.1, read as the reverse complement.
CGCCGCGCCGGGTGACCTCGTGCTCGTCGCACCGGGTGTGTATCGCGAGTCGGTCACGGTGGCCACCGACGGGATCGTGATCCGCGGCGTCGACCGCACCCGCACCGTGCTCGACGGTGAGTTCGAGCGCGACAACGGCGTGCAGGTCGTCGGCGCCGACGGTGTGGCCATCGAGAACCTCACCGCGCGGAACTACAAGTTCAACGGCTTCTACTGGACCGGCGTGCGCGGCTACCGCGGGTCGTATCTCACGGCGTATCGCAACGGCGACTATGGGCTGTACGCCTTCGACTCGCAGTGGGGCACGTTCGAGCACTCGTACGCGTCGGGCAGCCCCGACTCCGGCTTCTACATCGGTCAGTGCAATCCGTGTCACGCGGTGATCGACGACGTCGTCGCCGAGCACAACCAACTCGGCTACTCCGGCACGAACGCGAGCGGCGATCTGTACATCGTGCAATCGGTGTGGCGTTCGAACCGCGCCGGCATCGTGCCCAACAGCCTCGACGTCGAGGAGCTCGCGCCGCAAGGTGACGCGGTGATCGCGGCCAACCTCGTGCAGGGGAGTGGCACGACGTCGACGCGCGCCGCGGCGTCGGACGAGTTCGACGTCGTGTTCGGCGCGGGGATCGCGATCGTCGGTGGCTCGAACGATCAGGTGGTCGCCAACCGTGTCGTCGACAGCGCGACGATCGGCGTCGCGATCGCACCGAACCCGGGCCTGTTGGGGAGCACCGCGTACGCCGCCACCGGAAACCAGGTGCGCGACAACGACGTGAGTGCGTCGAAGGTCACCGATCTCGGGCTGCTCCTGCCGGCGGCGACCGACAACAATTGCTTCGCCGGCAACACGTTCACCACATCGGCGCCCGCGAACATCGAGTCGATCGTGCCGTGCGGCGCTCCACCCACGGCCGATCCGGCGACCGCAACGGGAGGGCTCGACCTCGCCCGCTTGCTCACCGCGAGCCACCCGCCGGGGCGCAACTACAAGAAGACGCCGGTCCCCGCCCGCCAGCCGAACATGCCACGCGCTGGCACCGCGAAGGCACAACCTGCAAGCGCGCCCATGATCCCGGTGCTCAGCTCGCTGCGGATTCCCGCCTAGCGAGCGTGGTCACGCTCGCTGGTGAACGTCGGCTTTGGGATCGAAGACCTCGGCGGGGATGTCGATCCCGCGTTCACGCAGCTCCTCGTCGAAACGCGGACGCAAACCGGTCGGCCGCAAGTGGCCGTCCACCGCGCCACCGTCGTCGATGCTGTCGTGCTCGTACACGAAGATGTCGGCGAGGGTGATCACGTCACCTTCCATGCCTTCGACGCCGCACACGCGCGTGATGCGGCGTGAACCGTCGCGCATGCGACCGATGTGCACGAGGAGATCGATCGCAGAAGCCGACTGCTCGCGAATCGCACGCATCGGCAGGTCGACGCCGGCCATCAGCACCATCGTCTCGATGCGCGACAGCGCGTCGCGCGGCGAGTTCGCGTGCACGGTCGACAGGGAACCGTCGTGACCGGTGTTCATCGCTTGGAGCATGTCGAGTGCTTCGGCGCCGCGCACCTCACCGACCACGATGCGATCGGGACGCATGCGGAGCGCGTTGCGCATCAGGTCGCGCGCGACGATCTCGCCACGTCCCTCCACGTTGGCGGGCCGCGACTCGAGCCGCACGACGTGGCGTTGACGCAGTCGGAGCTCGGCGGCGTCTTCGATCGTCACGATGCGTTCGGTTTCAGGGATCATCCCCGAGAGCACGTTGAGCAGCGTGGTCTTGCCGGTACCGGTACCGCCGCTCACCAGGATGTTGGCGCGGCCCTCGACGCACGCCGCCAGGAATGCGCCGACCCCGTCCGTGATGGTCCCCATCTCGACGAGATCGTCGAGCTCGAACGCCTGCGCGGGAAACTTGCGCACGGTGAGCACGGGGCCGTCGAGCGCGAGTGGCGGGATGATCGCGTTGACACGGGAGCCGTCGGGCAGACGACCATCGACCATCGGTGACGTCTCGTCGATGCGACGACCGATCGGCGCAACGATGCGATCGATCACCCGGAGGATGTGGTCGTGCGACAGGAACGCGGCGTCGGTGAGCTCGAGCCGACCGTTGCGCTCCACGTACACGCCGTCGAGCGAGTTCACCATGATCTCACTGACGGTCGGGTCGTCGAGGTAGCGCTCGATCGGTCCGTAGCCGAGCACCTGGTCGGTGATCGACGACACGAGCTTGTCGCGCTCACCGGGCGTGAGCGGGATCTTCTCGTCGCGCAGCACTTGGCCGAGCTCGGCGACGACGAGGTTGTCGAGCTGCACCGCGCTCAGCGACGTGTCGAACAACGCCGGACCCATGCGGACCATCAGCGCAGTCTGCGCGCGCGCCTTGAGCTGCGCGAGCGGGTCGTCGTTGGCGGGTGTGTCGCGCTCTTCGGTGTGGCTGCGCGACACCGTGTTCGTCGCGAGGCTCTCCGGCGCGTCGCCGGCCTGTTGCTTGAGACGTTCGCTCAGCTTCATGTGGTCACTTCCCTCGGCGCCAGAAGTTGGCCTTGGCGTCGCCGTTGCTGTTGAGCTGCGGCGACATCCGTCGGACGAGCTGTGCCATGGCCAGCGACACCGCGGCGCGCGGGTCGTTCTCGATCACTGGCGTGCCATGGTTGAGTGACAGCGGCACGGCACGGGAGCTCGGGATGGCCACATCGACGCTCACGCCGACGGCCTGCTCGATCGCGCCGATCGTGAGACCGGTCTTCGCGTCGGCACGGTTCAGCACGAAGTGCCAACGTTGCTCGGGCCTTCCGAGGATGCGCAGCGCCTCGATCTCTTTCTGCGTGCTGCGGATGCTCGGGATGTCGGTGGCCGACAGCACCACGAGGTCGGTGGCGAACTCGAGTGCGGTGAGCGTGTACTCGTCGAGGCCCGACGCCGTGTCGATGATCACGAAGCGGAATGCTTGGGTGAGGAGCTCGAGCACCTTGGTCACGTGCTCGACGGTGAGGTCGTCGGCTTCGGTCGGCTTCGCTGGCGCGCACAGCACGAACAGGCCTGACTCGTGGTGGGTGAGGTTCGCCTTGAGGCGCGTGGCGTCGAGCTTGTCGAGGTGCTTGACCGCTTCGCTGAACGTGCCCTCGGGCTTGATGCCGAGCGCGCTGGCGACGTCGCCGAACTGCAGGTCGAGGTCGACCACGACGACTTCGCCGGGGAACGCTTGCGCAAGACCGAGCGAGAGGTTCGACGACACCGTCGTCTTGCCCACGCCTCCCTTCGGGCACAGCGTCATGATCACGCGCGGTGCGTCGACGTCGATCTCCTCGGCGTCGAACGCGCTGCGACGCGCGGTCGCCGCTTCGAACGCGCGGTCGATCGCGGCCTTCAACACCGGTGCGGGCGCGTCGGGGGCGATCACGTCGCGCGCGCCGGCGTGCAGCGCCGAGCGCAACAGATCAGTCGACGGCTCGGCGACGATCACGACGCTGATGTCGGGGCGCGTGCTGTCGAACTCCCGGGTGAGCTCGAGTGCCGTGGCTTCAGAGATGCCCGGACCGAGCGCGACGACTTCCACGCCGTCCTGCGCGATGTGGCGGATCGTGGTGGCAGGTTCGTTGTCGACGAGGTCATCGCGCCAGTAGCGCAGCTGCCCCTCGAACTCACCCTTGAACGCGTTGCGAACGCGTCCTTCGAATTCCGCGTCTGCCGTTGCCAGTACCAACCTGCTCATGCCCGTCCCAATCTCTCGTCCTGCCGAGCGTCTGCCCACGCCTCTCCGTGAGGCATCGACGCGGCAGGAACCCGCCTTGAGCCGCAACGGCTCAGGGGCGAGAAGGGGCGTTCGCCTGATCGCCAGGCCCGGGTGGGCCTGCGGTTCAGTGCTGGGTGGTGCTGCCGTCGGCGAGGACGGCGTGGGGCAGGCACAGGTCGTCGTACTCCGAGATCACGATCTCGGTGACGTCGGGGCCGCAGGCCGGGCAGTGCGGGTCGCGCCGCACCTTGAACGCCCGGAAGCTCGTCTCGAGCGCGTCGTAGGCAAGAAGCCGACC
>JBEVLJ010000243.1:0-3573 GCA_040509195.1 Acidimicrobiia bacterium | reverse complement strand
CGGTGTCGTCACCGGTGTGGTCGCGGGCGTGGCTGGCGCGGTGTACGCAGGCGAGCGCGCGGTGGCGGCGCGCATCCGACGCGGTGGCGACGACGACCAGATCGACGACACCGTCGACGTGGAGTTCGACCACTTCGTGCGCGTCGACACACACGATGGTGGGTCGATCTACGCGATCGAGCGCACGCCCACTGGTCGCGGAAGCGCCGCGAGTGACTCGAGCCTCGACGAGGCGCCCACGATCGTGCTGGCCCACGGCATCACGTTGTCGTCGCGGGTGTGGGCCCGCCAGTTCCGCACCCTCCCGCAAGCGGGATTCCGCACCATCGCGTTCGACGGCCGCGGCCACGGCGAATCCACGGTCGGCGACAGCGGCCATTCGATCGACAACCTCGCCGACGATCTCCGTGCAGTGCTCACTGCGTTCGACGTGCGCAACGCGGTCCTGGTCGGCCACTCGATGGGTGGGATGGCGGTGCAGTCGCTCGCCGCGCGTCATCCAGAAGAGATCGCCGCGCGAGTGCGCGGCATCGTGTTGCTGTCCACGTCGGCGCGCGCGATGACGAGCGATGCGCACCGCACCCGTCGCAGCCTCGAACGCGTCGTCGGCGTGGTGCCCGACGTCGGCGCGGTCATGCGCCAACGCAACCTCGGTCTGCTCATCGCGCGCGTCGGCTTCGGCGACGATGCCGATCCGCGCGGGGTGGAAGCGACTCGGCAGATGCTCGGCGCGTGTTCGCGCGACACGCTGCGCGACGCGGGGCGGGCGTTGTTGACGCTCGACTTCTCCGCGCAGCTGCCGGAGATCAACGTGCCCACGTTGGTCGTGGTCGGTTCGGCCGACGTGGTCACGTCGCCGCGCGAATCGCGACAGATCGCCGACCTCATTCCGCACGCCGAGCTCGTCGAGTTCCCGCGCGCGGGTCACATGCTCATGTATGAACGCACCGAGGAGCTCGATCGACTGATCGTCGACTTCGCGCGTCGGTGCCTCGAGACCGTTCCGGCGCCGGATCGCGCGTCGGACGGAACAGGCGGTCACGATGATCACTGACGTTCCCGGTGTGCTCATAGGGCACTGGACGGGTAAGGGCACCGGCGTCACCACGTTGATGTTCCGCAACGGAGCCGTGGGCTCGTGCGAGGTGCGGGGCGGATCACCCGCGACGCGCGAGACCTCGTTGCTGGAGCCGCTCCGCACCGTCGACCGGGTCGACGCGATCGTGCTCACGGGTGGCTCTGCGTTCGGCCTCTCTGCCGCCGACGGCGTGTTGCGCGCGTTGGCCGAACACGGGATCGGGTTCGCCACTCGCGGAGGGGCGGTGCCGATCGTTCCCACGGCCGCGATCTACGACCTCGTCGAGTCGGACAACTCGCCTCCGGGCCCGGAAGAGGGACGCATGGCGTTGGCTGCGGCCTTCCGCCCCGGCGACTTCGCGCCCTTCGTGCTCGGGCGTGTCGGTGCCGGCACCGGGGCATCGGTCGGGAAGTGGCGCGGCCAGGAGCACAGCGTGCCGGGCGGTGTCGGGAGCGCGAGCGCCCGCGACGGCGAGGTCGTGGTCGGAGCGGTGGCCGTCGTCAATGCGCTCGGCGACATCATCGGTGCCGACGGGCAGATCATCGCCGGGTCCACCGCGCCCGACGGGGCTCCGGGCTTTCCTGACCCGGAGCCGTTCGAGCACACCACCCTGGTGGCTGTGGCCACCAACGCTCGTCTCACGAAGCAGGAATGTCGTCTGCTGGCGGAGAGTGCCCACGACGGACTGGCCCGTTCGATCCACCCGGCGCACACGCGCCACGACGGTGATATCGCGTTCGCCATCTCGACCGGTGTCATCGACGAGGCCGCGGAAGCGCCGCAACTCGACCGCTTGCGCGTGCTCGCGACGGAGGTCACGGCCGAAGCGGTGCGATCAGCAGTCACGTAGAGTCGCGTCACCGTGTCAGTGCTCGATTTCCCGACTCCTCGGTCGTTCGCGGAGCTCGAGCGTGCAGCGCTCGAGTGCACGCGCTGTCCTCTCGCCGAGACGCGCACGAACGTCGTCTTCGGCGTGGGTGACCCCGACGCGGCGCTGATGTTCGTCGGCGAAGGACCAGGGGAGCAGGAAGACCTGCGCGGCGAGCCGTTCGTCGGGCGCGCCGGGCATCTGCTCACCCAGCTGATCGAAGGCATCGGCCTCACGCGCGAGCAGGTGTACATCGCCAACGTGGTGAAGTGCCGTCCGCCGGGCAATCGCGATCCACTCCCATTCGAGATCGAGCAGTGCAGTCCGTATCTCGACGGCCAGCTCGCGTTCGTCGACCCGGCGGTGGTGGTGACGCTTGGAAATTTCGCGACCAAGCTCCTCCTCGCCACCAAGGAGGGGATCACCAAGTTGCGGGGCCGGGAGTTCCCGTACCGCGATCACGGGGTGCTGATCCCGGTGCTCCACCCCTCGGCGGTGTTGCGCAACGGCGGCACTGCGCTCGCGCAGGCACGCGCCGACTTCGTGGTCGTCAAGCGCGCACTCGCGCGCGCCAAGCAGGCCTCATGACGGGCGCGCGGTGATGGAGCTCGTGGTCGTCACGCGCGACGCGGAGCACACGTTCGCGCTCGCGACGCGCGTCGCCGAGCTGTTGCGCGCGGGTGACGTGCTCGCGCTGTCGGGCGACCTCGGCGCGGGGAAGACGGTGTTCGCGAAGGGTGTGGGCCGCGCGCTCGGCGTGACCACGCCGGTCGTGAGCCCCACGTTCACCGTCGTGCGCGAGTACCCGTGCACGGGTGCCGCACGCCGCATGGTGCACGCCGACGTGTATCGCCTCGACCACGTGCAGGAGTTGCACGACATCGGCTGGGACGACCTCCTCGACGACGAATCGATCGTGGTCGTCGAGTGGGGTGACCGCGTCGCCGGGGCGCTGCCGGCTGATCGGCTCGACATCCACCTCGAGCTCGGCGCGGCGAGCGGTGGTGCCGACGACGAACGTACCGTGTCGTTCTCGCCGAGCGGGATGTCGTGGGCGGCACGCGCCGACGCGCTGGCCGCGACCGTCGCGGCAGTGAGCGAGGCCTGAGGTGTTGGTGCTCGCGATGGACACCGCCACGCCACGGGTGTCGGTGGCACTGGGCCGCGACGGTCACGTGATCGCGGAATTGCAGATCGCCACCGACACCACACGCGGCAGCCGCGCGCGTCGCCACGCGGAACTGCTCGCGCCGGGGATCCAGGCGCTGTGCGAGCAGGCGGGCGTCGAGCTCGCGCAGCTCGCGGCGATCGCCGTCGACGAAGGCCCGGGCCTCTTCACCGGGCTGCGCGTGGGGGTGACCACCGCCAAGGTGATGGCACAGGTGCTCGCGATCCCGGTCGTGCCGGTGCCGAGCCTCGACCTCGTCGCGTACCCCTTGCGCCACTCGCCGCGCCGCATCGTCGCGGTGCTCGACGCGCGTCGCCGTGAGGTGTTCACCGCGTCGTACTGGCCGGTGCCGGGTGGCGTGCAGCGTGACTCCGACTACCAGGTCATGTCGCCCGAAGACCTGGTCGCGGAGCTGGCGGGCAGCGGCGACGAGCTGCTGCTCGCGGGCGACGGCGTGGA
>JBEVLJ010000242.1:0-9740 GCA_040509195.1 Acidimicrobiia bacterium | reverse complement strand
CGCGGAACCCGAGGTCGAGCGCGTGGGCGCGACCGCGGTCATCGACGTCGACGGTGACGGCGTGGCCGACGCCGTGGTGTCGGTGGAGATCGACGAGATCGACGTCGATGGTGACGGCGTGGCCGACATCGTGGAGATCACCGAGACCGTCGCGATCGACGTCGACGGTGACGGCGTGGCCGACATCGTGCAGGTCACCGAGACGGTCGCGATGGACATCGACGGTGACGGCACTGCCGACTCGATCACGACGACCCGCACCACGATGGTCGACGTCGACGGTGACGGTGAGGCCGACATCGTCGAGGTCGAAGAGCTCGACGTGAGCGAAGTCCCCGAACCCGGCGACGAATAGCAGTTTGCCGATCAGGCTCGACGCATCACGGCGAGCACGCACACGTCGTCGTCGCGGTTGAGGCCGCGCAGGCAGCGGTCGATCGCCGCCTCACACACCGCGTCGGCGGTCGCGCCGATGTCGCGCAGCGCCAAGGACGGCAAGCACGCTTCGCCCGGCCCGTGTTCCGCGAGCGACGCACCCCGTCGTTCGACCAGGCCGTCGGTGTAGAAGAGCAACGCCTCGCCCGGTTCGAGCTTCATGCGGTGCACGGTCACGTCGAACGATGACAGGTCGACGCCGATGATGCGGCAGGGCTCGATCTCCTCCACGAACTCCGAGCCCCGCGCACCGACCACGAGTGGGTACGGATGCCCGGCCGACACGAACTCGAGCTCGCCGTTCGTGGGATCGAACGCCGCGAGCAGCACCGTTGCGAACTCTTCGGGCTGCCCGAAGTGCACGAGGAAGCGGTCGAGCTTGGCCAGCACCTCTGCGGGTGCCGGGGTGATCGTCGCGTAGGCGCGGGTGGAGTGGCGCAACTTCGCCATCAACCGCGCGGCGCGGATGCCGTGGCCCGACACGTCGCCGACCGCGAGCATCACCCGCCCGTCGGGCATCTCGAACGCGTCGTACCAGTCGCCACCCACCTCGGCCTCCACTTCGGCCGACAGGTAGCGCGCCGCGATCTCGACGCCGTCGACGTCGGGAAAGTCGGGGCGGATCAACGTGTCGTGCAGCACCTCGACCGCGCGTCGTTCCTGCACGAGGCGCTCACGGGTCTCGACGAGCCGGTCGACCACGCGCTTGCGTTCCGTGACGTCTTGCATGGTGCCGCGGAGCCCGGTGACCTTGCCGTCGTCGTCGTGCAACACCTCGCCCTGGTGCAACACATGACGGGTCTCACCGTGGACGACGATCCGGTGCTCGTACGAGAACGACTCCATGGTCGACGGCCGATCGTCCTCGCCGCGCAGCAGGCTCGCGTCGTCGGGATGGATCCGCGCTCTGAGCAGGTCGAGGAACTCTGCGCCGGTGAGCGGGCTCGTCGCTTCGAGCTGGCGTTGCATCTCGGTGGACAACGACACCAGGTCGTCCTCGAGCAGCCAGCGCCAGCTCCCGATCTGCGCGATGCGCTCGGCATCCTCGAGTTGACGGACGAGCTCCGTGTTCATCCGCCACGCGGCCGACTCGCGCTCGATCTCCTCGTAGTGCTTGCGGTCGTCGATGTCGACGCCGATCCCCACCATTCCGGAGAAGCCGGCGTCGCCGGTGACGGCGCGACCGCGACCTTCGATCCAGTGCACGCTCCCATCGGGCCACACCACGCGATGCTCGAACGTGAGTGACTCGCCGGATTCCTGCGCGTGAGCGATCGCCGTCGCCGACGACTCCCGGTCGTCGGGGTGAACTCGGTCGAGGAAGTTCACGAAGTCGCGTTCGAACTGCCCGGGCTCGAGGCCGAACAGCCGTTCCATCGTGGTGTCCCACGTGACCGCGCCGGTGCGGGCATCCCACGCCCACGTGCCGACCCGGCCCGCGTCGAGCGCGAAGAGCAGGTGTGATCGGTTCGGGAACGATTCGCCGAGGTCGTCGCTCATGTCGCAACCCGCGACTCAGTGGAGGTCATGTCGCTTCCCACTGTGGCCGCGCGGGGGCGCCGCCGCCCACTCGTGACGAAACGAGCGAGCAGCCAGGCGCACAGATACCCGAGGGAGAGCGCGACCCAACCCCCCACCGCGTCGAGGAGCCAGTGGTTGCCGGTGACGACGATCCCGAAGATCACGGCGATCGGGTAGAGCGCGAGCAGCGCCTTCGCCCACCATCGGTGCACGATCGGCCACAGCGCGAGCGCGGTCCAGGTGGACCAGCCCACGTGGAGGCTTGGCATCGCGGCGAACAGGTTGCCGAACTGGCGCACCGCGTCGGCGTCGGGTTGACCGGCCGCGGTGAACGTGATCTTCACCTGTGGGCCGAAGTTGTAGTAGCGCGCCGCGGCGTCGATGAAGCCGTAGTGCGACGGCATCAGCCGCGGTGGGGTGAGCGGCCACCACGCGAATCCGATCAACGCGATCGTGAGCATGAACAGCAGCGTGTTGCGCCAGCGCAGGTAGCGCATCGGGTGCTTGCGGTAGAGCCACACGAGCGCGACCACCGGCAGCACGAAGTGCACGGTGCCATAGAAGAAGTTCCAGAACGACATGAACCAGTGGACGTCGACGAACGCCTGTTGGATCGAACGCTCGTGGTAGAGACCGAGGAACTGCTCGGCCGACACCAGCTGCTTGGCGTGACGAAGCGCGTCGGCGCTGGTGCCGGTCGCGCGGTCGCGCAGCCAGTCGTACAGGAAGTAGATCGCGATGCCGACGGCGATCTCGATGATCCACCCGCGCCGGATGCGCTTCGTGCGCGGGAGCAGGCTCGCGTCACCGGACACGTCCTGGCTGCGCATGGCGGGAGATTAGGCGGCGGGCCTTGCGGCGTACGCTGCGCCGCATGCCTGCTGCGGTGATCGTCGACGCGCTGCGCACGCCGATCGGGAGACGGCAGGGCGCGCTGGCCGAGTGGCACCCCGTCGACCTCGCCGCCCACGTGGTTCGGGCGCTGGTCGAGCGCGCCGGCGTCGATCCTGCGCTCGTCGACGACGTGATCCTCGGGTGTGTCTCCCAGGTGGGGGAGCAGGCCTTCAACATCGGTCGCAATGCCGCGTTGGCCGCGGGGCTGCCGCCGACCGTCCCCGGCACCACCGTCGACCGGCAATGCGGATCGTCGCAGCAAGCCGTGCACTTCGCGGCGCAAGGCGTGATGGCCGGCGCGTACGACCTCGTGATCGCGGGTGGCGTGGAACACATGAGCCGGGTGCCGCTCGGCGAGTCGGTGGTCGCGGCCGGGAGCCTGCCGTTCCGTCACGGTGCGGGTGATCCGTTCGGGACCGCGTTGCACGCGCGGTATCCCGAGCTCGTGCCGCAAGGTGTGGCCGCGGAGGCGTTGATCGCGCGTACTGGGCTGTCGCGCGTGGCGATCGACGAGTACGCGCTGGCGTCGCACGTGCGCGCGGCGGCCGCGGCGGCGGCCGGGCACTTCGATCGCGAGCTGCTCGCAGTGCCACACCTCGAGGGCGCCTCGCCCCGATCGGGTGCTCTCGTTGCCGATGAGCTCCCTCGCGCGTCGCTCACGCTCGAGCAGCTCGCCTCGCGGCCGCCCGCGTTCGCGCCCGACGGCGCGGTCACCTCGGGGAACGCGGCACCCGTCGCCGACGGTGCGGCCGCGGTGCTCGTCGCGAGCGAGGAGCTCGCGTCGCGGCTCGGGCTTCCCGTGCTCGCGCGGTTCCGGTCGTTCGCGGTGGCGGCAGTCGATCCCATCGAGCTGCTCACCGCGCCCGCGCCGGCCACGCGATCGGCCTTGGCCCGCGCGAAGCTCACCCTCGCCGACGTCGACCGGTTCGAGGTGCACGAGTCGTTCGCGGGAGCCGTGTTGGCGTGGGCCGACGACCTCGGCGTCGACGCCACGCGCATCAACGTGCACGGCGGTGCGATCGCGCTCGGTCACCCGCTCGGGGCGTCGGGCGCGCGCACGTTGGCCACCCTCGTGCACGCGCTCGCCGCGACCGGCGGCCGCGTCGGGCTCCAGGTGATGTCGGAGGGCGGTGGCACTGCCAACGCGCTCGTGATCGAACGCCCCTGATCCGCGAGTCGCAGGTCGCGAGCGCGACCATGGCCGCATGGGATGGATCCTGCGGGGCGCGCTGGCGGTGAGCGTGGCGCTCGTGCTCTACGTGATCGGTGCGTCGCTGCTGCGCAAGTTCCACCACGGACCGCCGCCGGAGCCCGACCCCGACGACGTGAAGCCGGTCGACCTGCGATTTCGCTGCATCGTCTGCGGTGCCGAGGTCACGATGACCGCGGCGTCACAGGACGAGCCTGACGCGCCGCGCCACTGTCGCGAAGACATGGTCCTCATCGACGGGTCCTGATGACGGCTGGCTTCTCCACAATCTGTGGAGAAGTCTGTGCGAAATGACAGCCGTGGCGTTCGGACAATTCGTGACGAACACACCAAGGTGTGTGAAACTTGCCGCGCGTCAGCGGAAGAAGGTGGAGAGTACGAAGCCGCTGATCAACAGCACGAGGCCGATGATCAGGAAATTGTTGCTCGCCTCACCGCCGGGCAGCAGCTGTAGGTAGTTGCCACCGATCACGACCACGCCGAGCACCAGGCAGCTGAACATCGCCACCGGCACCCACAAGGGGCTGCGCTTCGCGGCCTTCGGGGTGGGCGGGGTGTAGCGCTTCGACGCTTGCGTTGGCGCAGCCGACGGCGTGCGCTTCGCCTTCGATGCCATGACGAGGACAATAACGCCCACGGACGAGCGGAGAAGCGCCGGGTACCGTGACGCCGTGGCTCCCCGGGTGCTCGTGATCGACAACTACGACTCGTTCGTCTACAACCTCGTGCAATACCTCGGTGAGCTCGGGGCCGACCCCGTGGTGCACCGCCACGATGCCGTCTCCCTCGACGACCTGATCGCGCTCGAGCCCGATGCGGTGCTGGTGTCGCCGGGTCCGGGCGACCCCGGCACCCACCCTGAAAGCGTGGGTGTGTCGAACGAGGCGATCCTCCACTTCGGGAACGCCGGCGTGCCGGTGCTCGGTGTGTGCCTCGGTCATCAGTGCATCGGCCACGTGTTCGGCGCCGAGGTCGTACGCGCGCCGCACGTGATGCACGGCAAGACGTCGCAGATCACCCACGAGGGCGCGGGCGTGTTTCGCGATCTCCCGTCGCCGTTCACCGCGACTCGGTACCACTCCCTGGTCGTCGACCGCGCGTCGGTACCCGACGTGCTCGAGATCACGGCCGAGTCCGACGACGGCCTCGTCATGGGTCTGCGCCACCGCAGCCTCCCCATCGAAGGCGTGCAGTTCCACCCCGAATCGATCCTCACCGATCACGGCCACGACCTCCTCCGCAACTTCCTCTCCCTCGAGACGAGTTCGTCCTAGGGGAGACGGGCGGTGGGGCCGTCGCCGTCGAGCCCGTCGGTGATCGCGGCGAGGCCGTCGGCCACGAGCGACGCGAGGGCGTCGGCGTCGAGGTCGGCGACGGGCGACGGCGCCTCGCGCAGCACGGCCATCACCCGACCGCGTCGCTGACGAAAGCTTCCCTCGAAGCGCGCCTGTGCCGCGCGCGCTTCGCCGTCGAGCGGTCCACGCGTTGCACACCGCGGGCGCAGCGGACACTCGTCGCAGCGCGGTGCGCGCGGACGGCACACCATTGCGCCGAGGTCCATGAACGCGAGGAGCCGGTCGCGACCGTGCAGCCCGCGCCCGATGCGTACCATCGCAGCCTCGGCCGCGCGATCACCGAGTCGCTCGCCGACCACACGTTGCAACACGCGCCGCGTGTTCACCTCGATGGCGGGGACGTCGACATCGTCGACCTGCGCGTCGACCGCCGCCGCGGTGTATCGGCCGATCCCCGGCAAGGTCGCGAGATCGTCGGGCCAGCCATCCGCGTCGATCATGCGCGCCGCTTCCCACAATCGACGGGCGCGACGGGGATACCCGAGTCGGCCCCATGCGGTGATCACGTCGCCCACGCTCGCGGTGGCCATCGCCGCGGGGGAGGGAAACCGCGCCAGGAACGCGTCGAACACTGCAGCGACGCGCGGTACCTGCGTCTGGTGCAGCATCACCTCCGACACCAACACCGCCCACCGGTCGCGCGTCAGACGCCAAGGCAGGTCATGGCGCCCCGAGGCGACGTACCAGCGTTCGAGACGCGAGCGGCTCAGAGCCCGACGACGATCGTGACCGGAGCCAACCGCGCCGCGGGAGTGCCGGCGGCCGGCGACTGGCTGATCACCTTGTCCTTGTTCGCCGGCGTGCTGGAGACCAGTTGGATCCGCACGCCGAAGCCGGCGTCGAGCAGCGTCGTCTGCGCCTGCTCCGACGTCATGCCGACCACGCTGGGGATCGGTGTCAGTGCCGGACCACTCGAGATGATCAACACCACGGCGCTCCCCTTGGGCAGCGGCGTGCCTGCGCCCGGGTCGGTGCCGATCACCTTGCCGACCGGCACGGTGTCGCTCGGGTCGTTGCGGGTGGTCACCTGGAAGCTCGCCTGGCCCAAGGTCGCGGCGGCCGCGGTCGGGTCCTGGTTGGCCACGTCGGGCACGGGCACCTTCGGTTCCGCGGCCACGGTGAGCGCGACGCTCGGCTCGGCCTTGGGCACGGTCTGACCACCTGCAGGCGTCTGCGTGAGCACCGTGCCGGGCGCCTTGTCCGACTCGACCTCCTGCACGGTGGCCCGGATGCCCTTCGCCGCCAACGCGGCGAGCGCTTCGTTGCGTTGCTTGCCCACCACGTCGGGAACGGTGAGGTTCGCGCTGGCGACGGTGAGGGTGATGGTGTCGCCCTTCGCCGCCTTGCGTCCTTCCTCGAGCGACTGCGAGATCACCACGTTGGGCGCCTGGCCCAGCCCTTCCACCTCGGCGCGCTCCACCTTGAACCCGGCCTGGGTGAGGATCGCTGCCGCCTCGTCGTACTGCTTGCCCACGACGTTGACCACGTCGACGGACTCGACCGGCGTGTCGTTGCCACCGAGGTCGACGTTCGACAGCAACACACCGATGAACACGAGCAGCAATGCCAACGCCGCACCGATCGCGATCACGGCATTCCAACGCGTGCCACGGCCGTGCCCCGCCGACGCAGGCGTGGGCGCCACCGGGACCGCAGCTGCCATGGGAGCCGCGACCACGAATCCCGGATCAGCGGCGGGAACTTCGGCCACCGCGGCGGTGCGGGGCCCGCCGAGCAGCGGCCGGCCGCGCTCGAACCGCAGCAGGTCGGCACGCAACTCGTCAGCCGATTGGTAGCGCGCGTCCACGTCTTTTGCCATCGCCGTCATCACGATGCGTTCCATCGCGCCCGACAGATCGGGCACGAGCTTGCTCGGCGGCGTGAGCGGCTCGCGCACGTGCTTGTACGCGACCGACACCGGGCTGTCGGCCACGAACGGCGCGACACCGGTGAGCATCTCGTACAGCACGACACCCAACGAGTACACGTCGGAGCGACGGTCGAGGTGGTGACCTTGCGCCTGCTCGGGCGAGAAGTAGGTCGCGGTACCCATGACCGCGCCCGTCTTGGTGAGCGCGTCAGACGCCTCGGCGCGCGCGATGCCGAGGTCGGCCACCTTCACCACGCCATCGGGTGTGATCAACACGTTGCCCGGCTTCACGTCGCGGTGGATCACGCCGTGACGGTGCGCGTACGCGAGCGCGTCGGCGATGTCGGCCGCGACGCGCGCCGCGTCGATCGGGTTGAAGCGCACGTGCTCGTCGAGGAGCTCGCGCAGCGTGTGCCCGTCGACGTACTCCATCACGATGAACGCGGTGTCGTCGTCTTCGCCCCAGTCGTACACGCTCACGATGCCGTGGTGGCTCAGGCTCGCGGCCGCCTGTGCCTCGCGACGGAAGCGCTCAATGGCCGTCTCGTCGTGCGCGTCGAGCGCCGAGAGCACCTTCACGGCGACGGTGCGCTCGAGCAGTTGATCGCGCGCGATGTACACGCGCGCCATCCCGCCCCGGCCCACTTCGGCGCCGAGTTCGTACCGGTTTGCGAGGATGCGAGCCGCCGTCGGCATCAGGGGAGGCTACCGATCCCCGGGCCGCGATCCGTTGCGCGAACGCCGAGACGACTCATCGGCCGAGGGCGGCGGCGAGCATCGCGCCGGCGATGGGTGCGGAGACGGCGCCACCGGTTTGCTCGCTGCTCACGCCGGTGTCGCCCTCGATGATCACGGACACCGCGTATTGCGGGTTCTCAGCGGGGGCGAACGCCACGAACCAGGCGTGCACCTTGCCCTCGATGTCGGTCTGCGCCGTGCCGCTCTTCCCGGCGACGGTCACGCCGGTGATCTGCGCCGCGACGCCGGTGCCGCGCTGCACCACCTGCACCATCATGTCGGCGACGGTGCGGGCGGTGGCGGGTGACGTGCACGTCTTCCACGTTTCCGGCGCGAGGTCGCGCAACACCTTGCCGTCGGAGTCGGTGATCTGCTGCGCCACGTGCGGCACCATCATCGTGCCGCCGTTGCCGATCGCCGCCGCGACCATCGCCATCTCGAGCGGTGTGGTCGCCACCGGGTCCTGACCGATCCCGGCGCGCGCGAACGACGGCTTGTCGTTGTCGAACGAACCGGCGGGAGGTCCGACACTCGCGGCGGCCCCAGGGTTCGCGAGGTCGAGCGGCGGCGGATTGCCGGCCTCCACACCGCAGTTCGCCATGCGCGGCACGAAGTCGTTGCCGAGCTCCAGACCAAGCTGCGCGAACACCACGTTGCACGAGTTGACGAGCGCCACGGTCATGGTGCCGCCGCAGGTGCCGCCCCCGAAGTTCTTGAGTGGCTGGGTCGACTGCGGGAGCTTGAGCTCGGAGAGCAGAGGAAACGATCGATCTGGTGTGCTGATGCCGGCATCGATCGACGCGATCGAGGTGACGGTCTTGAACGTGGAGCCCGGAGGGAAGATCTCGGCGTACGCGCGCGGCAGCGTGGGCTTGAGCGGATCGAGGTTGTAGAGCGTGCTGGCGTCGTTCACGGCCTTGGTGTCGTGACTGGCGAGCACGTTGGGGTCGTACGTGGGGTTGGAGTACATCGCGAGCACTCCACCGGTCTTCACGTCGAGCACGACCACCGAGCCCCTGCGTCCTTCGAGTTGATCGGCTGCGAGCTGCTGCAGGTTCTTGCGCAGCGAGAGCACCACGTTCTGCGTGTCCTGCTTGCCCGAGAGCACACCTCCGAGGTTGCCGATGTCGAGGGTCTTGTCGCGCCCGGTGAGCACGTCGTTGTACGTGTTCTCCACGCCGGAGTTGTCCGTGAGGAGCGACTGGTAGCCGGTGATCTGTGCGAACAGTCCGCCGGTCGGATACACCCGCTGGTACTTGAAATCGTCCCCGCCCGTCGTGGGCACCGACTGCGCGACCACTTCGCCGTCGGCGGTCTGGATCTCGCCGCGCGCGCGGTTGAACTCCTTGAGCAACGTCCGCACGTTGTTCGGGTCGTTGGCGAGTCTCTTCGCGTCGACCACTTGGAAGTAGCTCAGCTGTCCGACGAGGATGAGCAACAACACCACCACCGCGACACCGACGCGCTTGATTGCGCGGTTCACCGGCCACCCCCACTTCGGGCGCTGCCCCGTCGCGTGGGAACCGGCACGTTGGAGTCGGCGATCACCGCGGTCGCGCGCGCACGTGGCTCTTCCGCTTCGCGCACGGTCTCATCGGAGATGCGCAACAACAGGGCGACGATCACGAAGTTCGCCACGAGCGACGACCCGCCGTACGACACGAACGGCAGCGTCACGCCGGTGAGCGGGATCACCCGCGTGACGCCACCCACGATC
>JBEVLJ010000241.1:0-2627 GCA_040509195.1 Acidimicrobiia bacterium | reverse complement strand
CCCTCTTTGTCGTTGAGGATGTCGAGGCGCACATCGCCGGCGTCGTCGCGCGAGTCGAAGATGAAGCGGTGCGCGTTGACGATCGCGGCGGGGCCGAAGTACTGGCCGTCGGTCCAGAAGACCGGGCACGACGACGTGCACGCGGCGCAGAGGATGCACTTGGTCGTGTCGTCGAAGACCTCGCGGTCGACGATCGACTGCACGCGCTCTTTGCCCTTCTCGGGCACGGAGCTGGAGATCAGGAACGGCTGCACCTCGCGGTACGACGCGAAGAAGGGCTCCATGTCGACGATGAGGTCCTTCTCGAGCGGCAGGCCCTTGATCGCCTCGACGTAGATCGGCTGCGAGATGTCGAGATCCTTGATCAGGGTCTTGCAGGCGAGCCGGTTGCGGCCGTTGATGCGCATCGCGTCCGAGCCGCAGATGCCGTGCGCGCACGAGCGGCGGAACGACAGCGAGCCGTCGACCTCCCACTTGATCTTGTGCAGCGCGTCGAGGACGCGGTCGGTCGAGTACAGCTCGACGTCGTAGTCCACCCAGCGCGGTTCTTCGTCCACCTCGGGGTCGAAGCGGCGGATGATGAAGGTCACGAGGAACGACTGGATGCCGGTGTCATCCGCTGTGACGTTGTCGAGAGCTTCTTCGACGAGGTCTTCCATTCCGACGACGGTCGACATCAGTACTTCCTCTCCAACGGCGGGTAGCGCAATTCGCCCGCCTCGTTCTTCGTGAACACGACGGGTTTCCAGCCGAGACGGATGTGGTCCTCGGAGTGCGAGGACCCGGCGTCGCCCGACAGGTACGCCATCGTGTGCTGCATGTACTTCTCGTCGTCGCGCGTGGGGAAGTCGTCGCGCATGTGACCGCCGCGGCTCTCTTCGCGGTTGCGGGCGGTGACGACGACGACCTCGGCGATGTCGAGCAGGAATCCGAGTTCGACGGCTTCGAGCAGATCGGTGTTGTACCGCTTGCCCTTGTCGTCGACGTGGATGTTCTTGTAGCGCTCGCGAAGCTCCTCGATGACGACGAGCACCTCGCCGAGCGACTCGTCGGTGCGGAACACCTGGGCCTTGCGGTCCATCTCGTCCTGGAGCTTCTTGCGGAGCACGGCGATGCGCTCGGTGCCCGGGTTGGTGCGCAGGCCCTCGATGAGCTCGCGGACCTCCTTGGCGGGATCCTCGGGCAGCGGCACGAACTCGGCCGTCTTGACGTACTCGACGGCGTTCCTGCCGGCACGCTTGCCGAAGACGTTGATGTCGAGCAGCGAGTTGGTGCCGAGGCGGTTCGATCCGTGCACCGAGACGCACGCGCACTCGCCGGCGGCGTAGAGGCCGGGGACGACGGTCGTGTTGTCGCTCAGCACCTGTGCATCGTTGTTGGTCGGGATGCCGCCCATCGCGTAGTGCGCGGTCGGCATGACCGGCACGGGCTCGACGACGGGGTCCACGCCCAGGTAGGTGCGTGCGAACTCTGTGATGTCGGGGAGCTTGGTCTCGAGCACCTCGGCGCCCAGGTGCGTGCAGTCCAGGAGCACGTAGTCGCGGTGCGGGCCGGCACCCCTGCCCTCCGCGACCTCCTGGACCATGCAGCGACTGACGATGTCGCGCGGCGCGAGGTCCTTGATCGTGGGGGCGTAGCGCTCCATGAACCGCTCGCCGCTCGCGTTGCGCAGGATCGCGCCCTCGCCGCGGGCGCCTTCGGTGAGCAGGATGCCGAGACCGGCCAGCCCTGTCGGGTGGAACTGGAAGAACTCCATGTCTTCGAGCGGAAGACCCTTGCGCCAGACGATGCCGACGCCGTCGCCGGTGAGCGTGTGCGCGTTCGAGGTCGTCTTGAAGATCTTGCCGAAGCCGCCGGTGGCGAAGACCACGGCCTTCGAGTGGAAGACGTGGAGGTCGCCGGTGGCGAGCTCGTAGGCCACGACGCCGGCGATCTCGGTGGAGCCGTCGTCCTTCTTCACGGTGATCAGGTCGAGCACGTAGAACTCGTTGAAGAAGTTGATGCCGAGCTTGACGCAGTTCTGGAACAGCGTCTGGAGGATCATGTGACCGGTGCGGTCGGCGGCGTAGCACGCGCGGCGGACGGGCGTCTTGCCGTGATCGGCGGTGTGGCCGCCGAAACGGCGCTGGTCGATCTTGCCCTCGGGCGTGCGGTTGAAGGGCAGGCCCATGTTCTCGAGGTCGATGACCGCGTCGATGGCCTCCTTCGCGAGGATCTCGGCGGCATCCTGGTCGACCAGGTAGTCACCGCCCTTGACGGTGTCGAACGTGTGCCACTCCCACGAGTCCTCTTCGACGTTCGCGAGCGCCGCGGCCATGCCGCCCTGCGCCGCGCCCGTGTGGGAGCGCGTGGGGTACAGCTTCGAGATGACGGCGGTGCGGGCGCCCGGGCCCGCCTCGATGGCGGCGCGCATGCCCGCGCCACCGGCTCCGACGATCACGATGTCGAACTCGTGGTAGTGGACGCCGTCCTTGACGTAGCTGTCGGTGGTCTGGGTGCTCACGTGATGGATGCCTCTGCTGTGTCGATGCGTGGGGGACGGATGCCGCGGCTCAGCGCGCCGCGCACATCTCGATCAGCCACTCGGTCTTGCTGGTCTCGATCCCGATGCACGGGTCGAAGGTGAA
>JBEVLJ010000240.1:0-3527 GCA_040509195.1 Acidimicrobiia bacterium | reverse complement strand
GTGCTCGCCACGTGGGACGACGACGCCGCGCTCCAAGCGCTCACCGTGCACGCGGCCCAGGCTCCGGAGCTCACCGCGCTGCAACGCACGCTCGCGACCGCACTCGACGCACCCTTCTCGTCACCGCCGGTCGCGGACGCACAGGTGCGCTTCGACCACGTCACGTCGCCGCTCTACACCGCGTGCGACGTGACCGTCACCGATCGCCCTGGTCTGCTGCACTCGATCGCTGTCGCCATCGCCGCGGCCGGTGTCGACATCCATGCGGCTCGGGTCACCACCAACGACGGCGTCGCGTCCGACCGCTTCGACCTCAGCGACACCGACGGCCACAAGCTGTCGACGGCCCAGGAAGCGGCGATCCGCGCCGGCATCGCGTCAGGCATCGCCTCAGGCTGACGCCGTCGCGCGCCCGAGTGATCAACCGGATGCGCGGCGCTCGCGCTCGTGCGCGCCGTGGCGCGATTGCTTGAACGAGCTCGAGCGTCGCGCGCGATGCGTTGTGCGTCGCGCTGGTGAACGGGAACGCACAACCGCCGCGCGCCGACGTGCGGTGACCGTGATCCACCCGTGACGACGAGGAAACCGGGTCGACGCGCAGGGTCCGTAGGTTCGCTGCCATGGACCGAAGGAACTTCATCAAACTCGGCGGCGGCGTCGCCCTCACCCCCGCGGCGTTGAGCCTCCTCTCCGCCTTCGACGGCGCGCGAGCGTTGGGCGCGCCCCGCGCGGCGAAGGGAGCCAAAGCGCTGCGCCCCGTGACCCTGGGGTTCATCGCCCTCACCGATTGCGCGTCGCTCGTGATGGCCAAGGAGCTCGGCTACTTCGAAGACCGCGGTCTCGACGTCACGCTCGTGAAGCAGGCGTCGTGGCCGGCCACCCGCGACGCGTTGCTCACCGGGCAGATCGACGGCGCGCACTGCCTGTTCGGCATGCCGTTCTCGGTGGCCACGGGCATCGGCGGCACGGCGGGCAACACGTCACTCAAGATCGCGATGGTGCTCAACAACAACGGGCAGGCGATCACGCTGAAGAAGGACTACGCGGCCGCCGGCTACGCCAACCTGGCCAAGGCGCGCAAGGTGCTCGAGGCGAAGACGCCCACGATGGCGATGACCTTCCCCGGCGGCACCCACGACATGTGGCTGCGCTACTGGCTGCGCGCCGCGCACGCCGACGCCGCGGTGTCGATCATCCCGATCCCCCCGCCGCAGATGGTGGCCAACATGAGCGTCGGCACGATGGACGGCTACTGCGTCGGCGAGCCGTGGAACGCGGTCGCCGTCGACCAGGGCATCGGCTTCACCGCGATCGCCACCCAGGACATCTGGACCAACCATCCCGAGAAGGCACTCGTGGTGAACGAGACGTTCGCCACCGCGAAGGAGGACGTGCTCGCCGACGTGATCGCCGCGACGCTCAAGGCGAGCAAGTGGCTCGACCAGCGCGCGAACCGCACGAAGTCGGCGTCGGTGCTCGGCGTGCCCGAGTACGTCAACGCGACCGCGAGCTCGATCGAAGGCCGGCTCGCGGGCAACTACCAGCTCGGTGCGGGCCTGGGCGCCAAGTCGTTCAAGGGTGACTACATGGCGTTCTACCGCGACGGCGACGTGAACTTCCCCCGCCGCGCGCACGCGATCTGGTTCCTCGCGCAGTACCGCCGGCTCGGGCTGCTCAAGACCGACCCCGATTACACGAAGCTGGCCGACGCGATCCTCCTCCAAGACCTCTACTCGAAGGTGGCCAAGGCGGAGAACGTCGCGGTGCCCGGCGACGACATGGCGCCCTTCACCGTGAAGCTCGACAACGCGACGTTCGACCCGGCGAAGCCGCAACTGGAGGTGAAGCGCGCATGACCACCACCGAGACCGACGCGGCGATCGCCGCGCGCACGCTCACGCCACCGCCCCCGATGCTCGCGCCGCCCGATCCCGGCGGCGTGCCGGGCGAACCGCCGCGCCAACCGAGCCGCCTCCGCGACCGGCTCACCGCGTGTGCGTTCGGCCTGCTCGGGGTGGCGGTGTTCGTCGCGCTGTGGGAGCTCGTCAGCGCCAGGAACTCCGACGTGCCCGGCCCGCTCGACGCCTGGGAGCAGCTGCGCATGCTGCTGGGCGACGGGTTCGTCAGCGACTCACCCAATGGCAAGGGCATCCTGCTGCGGCTCGGCACGTCGCTCGGGCTCACGTTGAAGGGGTTCGGGTTCGCCGCCGCGGTGGGGATCCCGCTCGGCCTGCTTGCTGGCGCGAACCGTCGCGCGTGGCAAGCGGTCACCCCGCTCGTGCAGATCCTCAAGCCGGTGTCGCCGCTGGCGTGGTTCCCCATCGGCCTGGTTGCGTTCAAGGACGCGCCGAAGGCATCGGTGTTCGTGATCTTCGTGACCGCGTTGTGGCCCATCGTGCTCAACACCGCGGTGGGCGCGGCGTCGGTGCCCGTCGACCAGCGCAACGTCGCGCGCGTGTTCCGGTTCGGGCGCACCGCCTACGTCAAGCAGGTCGTCGTGCCGCACACCGTGCCGTCGATCATCACGGGCCTTCGGCTCTCGATGGGCATCGCCTGGATGGTGGTCGTCGCCGTCGAGATGCTCTCCGGCAACGCCGGCATCGGCAACTTCGTGTGGGAGTCGTACAACGGCGGCAACCTCGCGGCAGTGATGGCGGCGATCGTGGTGATCGGCGTCGTCGGCGTCGTGCTCGACTGCCTGTTCGTCTACGCCGGCCGGCGCTACACGGGGGAGACCCAACGATGAGCCTGCACATCGACCACGTCGACAAGTGGTTCCCTGCCCGACGCAAGGGCGCGCCGCAGCACGTGCTGCGTGACGTCGAGCTCGAAGTCCCGACCGGTCAGTTCGTCTCGCTCATCGGCCACTCGGGATGCGGCACGTCGACGTTGCTGAACGTGATCGCTGGGCTCGAGCCCGCGAGCACCGGTCAGGTGCGCCTCGACGGCACGCCGGTCACCGCGCCCGGTCCGGACCGCGCCATCGTGTTCCAGAACTACTCGTTGCTCCCGCGCCTCAGCCTGTTCCAGAACGTCCGCGTCGCGGTGCGCGCCGCGCGCCCCGATCTCGCGTCCGGTGCCGACGACATCGCGGAGCGCTACTTGCGCGCGGTCGGCTTGTGGGAGCACCGCGCGAAGCGCCCACACGAGGTGTCGGGGGGCATGCAGCAGCGCACCGCAGTGGCACGGGCGTTCGCGGTCGAGCCGCGTCTGTTGCTGCTCGACGAGCCGTTCGGTGCGCTCGACGCGTTGACGAGAGGACGGTTGCAGCTCCAGTTGACGGAGCTCTGGCAGAGCGAGTCGCAGACCGAGACGGTGGTGATGGTGACCCACGGGATCGAGGAGGCGATCTTCCTCGCCGATCGGATCGTGGTGATGGCCAACCCGCCCGCGCCGTCGGTCATCGATGACATCCCGGTGCCCATCCCGCGCCCGCGGGATCGGGCCACGATGATCGACGACCCTGCGTACCACGCGGTCTATGACCGCCTCGTGGCGGTGCTGCTCGGTGACGAGGCGCTCGTCGC
>JBEVLJ010000239.1:0-3787 GCA_040509195.1 Acidimicrobiia bacterium | reverse complement strand
TTCGATGAGTCAGGCTGTCCGGCCATGCAGGTCCGACGGCTGGGACCCGGCGACGAAGCGGCGACGGTGGCGGCGTCGCGCACGTTCGGCGAAGAAGGCGATCTCGACGCTACGGAGTTTCTCGCGCGCGCCGAGACCGCACTCATCGTGGCCGAGGACGACCAGGGCATCACGGGATGGGTGTACGGGCACGAGCTCGTCCATCCAGACGGTGAACGCACGATGCTGCTGTACTCACTCGACGTCGTCGAACGTGCTCAACGACACGGGATCGGCACGGCGCTCGTGAACGCGTTCGTCGATCACGCCCGTGCCATCGAGTGCACCGAGGTCTGGGTGTTGACCGAAGACACCAATGCAGCCGGTCTCGCCACGTACCGCGCCGCGGGCGGCGCGCGTGATCCCGATCAGCCCGCGATGTTCACTTGGAAGCTGGCCGAAGGACGACATTCCTGACGAAAGAACGCTCGTCACGGCACGTTGTACCCCGGCCACACGTCGGACGAGTTCCCGTGCGCGCCGATCGACCGCCACGTGCGACCGAGATGGAGGTCGAGCGCCTGCCCACCGGTGATCCACCATCGGAACGAAGCCGGCGCGAACACGGAGACAACCTCGTCGAGCGTGAGCGGGTCCACGGACCGTACTCACCCGTCATGCGCTCACTTCCGCCAGAACAGCAAGTGCTCGACGCCACTCGGGCTGGGCACGCGTTCGAGCTCGTAGCGGTCGAGCAGCTCGTCGGGCGAGCTCCAGAGCCGCTCACCGCGTCCGATCTCGATCGGCGCGACCGCGACGTGCAACGTGTCGATCAGATCCGCGTCGAGGAACTCGCGCACGGTCGCGACGCCGCCACCGATGCGAACATCTTTGCCATCGGCCGCGTCCTTCGCTTGCTCCAACACCTCCGCGGGCGACGCGTCGACGAAGTGAAACGTGGTGTCGGACAGCGTGAGCGACGGGCGGGCGTGGTGGGTGAGCACGAACACCGGCGTGTGGAACGGCGGATCATCGCCCCACCATCCGTCCCACGTCTCGGAGTCCTCCCACCTTCCGCGCACCGGGCCGAACTTGTTGCGGCCCATGATCTCGGCGCCGATGTTGTTCGGCATGTCGCGCACGAACAGGTCGTCGAGCCCGCGCGTGCCACCGGGTTCGGGGCGGTAGTTCCAGCTCGCGGTTGCGAACGCCCACGAGTGCAGGTCGCCGGGATCGATGTGCCCGAACGGATGCTCCAGGGTCTGGCCAACACCTGCGCCGAAGCCGTCGCGCGACACGCTGAAGTTCTGCACCTTCACCAGTTGCGTCACGACTGCTCCTCCTCGAGCGGCGGCGCGAAGCCGAGCTCCGCGTAGCGCGATTGCGCGTCGGCGAACGCATCCCAGTCCCACGGGATGGGTTCACCTGCGAGGCTCGGCGCGAGACGCGAGAACGACGTGTGGAGCCCGACGACGTAGCAGTTCTCGATCGCAGTGTCCGCGTCGGGCACGAAGTGACTGAGCCGGAGTGTGGTCGCGTCGCCAACCGGCTCCAGCTCCCACCGCAGGTACGCGCCGGGATCCACGTGCGTGTGCTCGAGCACCATCGGCGGCTCGACGCGCAGGATCGTGCACGTGATCGTCATCGGCTCGTCGCCGGTCGCGGTCATCACCATCTCGCCGCCCTCGCGCAGGTCGACGGTGATGTCGGCGTCGAACGGCAACCACCATTCGCCGAGCCGCTCCGGGTTCGTGATCGCGTCCCACACCTCGCCGATCGGGAAGTCGAGATGACGTTCGAAGCGAATCACGCCCCCGTCGGCGGTGCGTTCGATGACGCCGTCGTACGCGGATGCAGTGTCGGTCATCGGGTGCCCTTCGTGGTCGACGGCTTCGTGGACTTCGTGGTTCGTTCCAGGTGACGCTCGAGCGAGTCAAGACGGTTCGCCCACTCCACTCGATACGGCTCGAGCCATGCATCGAGCGCCATCAGCGGTTCGGGCCGCAGCGAGTACAGCCGACGTTGCGCGTCGCGCCGCACTTCGACCAACCCAGCGTCACGTAACACCTTGAGGTGACGCGACACGCCTGGTTGGTGCATCCCGACTTCGTCGACCAGGTCGCCGACCGACCGCTCGCCCTGACGAACCGCATCGAGGATGCGCCGTCTGGTCGGTTCGGCGATCACGTCGAGCACGTCGAGCGTGGCAACGGCAGGCATTCGCCAACTATACGTGAGAGCATATATATGTGCAAGTACATGTATACTCTGCCGACCGAAGATCACCCTGCGACAATGCACGGGTCGGCACGTTCGCACCCTTCCCGAGAGGACGTCCTGGATGGCCAAGCTCATCTACTCGGCGATCGCATCGCTCGACGGATACGTCGAAGACGAGCACGGCGACTTCCAGTGGGCCGCGCCCGACGAGGAAGTGCACGCGTTCGTCAACGACCTCGAACGCCCCGTCCGCACCCATCTGTACGGGCGGCGCATGTACGAGACGATGGTCTACTGGGAGCGGGACGACGACGATGCACCCGTCGCCCGCGACTACGGCGAGATCTGGCGGGCCGCCGACAAGATCGTGTACTCGCGCACGCTCGACGCGGTGTCGAGCGAACGGACCCGGATCGAGCGTGAGTTCGACGCCGCGACCGTCCGGCAGATGAAGGAGCGTGCGAGCGCCGACCTGTCGATCGGCGGTGCCGAGCTTGCCGGCCACGCGATCGCCGAGGGACTGGTCGACGAATGCACGCTCATCGTCGTCCCGGTCATCGTCGGCGGCGGCAAGCGCGCCCTGCCCTCGGGCGTGCGGTCCAACCTCGAGCTGCTCGACGAGCGTCGCTTCGCGAGCGGCGTCGTGTACCTCCGCTACGCACTCTGAGCCGCAGTGCCCGGAAGAGGAGTCGAACCTCTACGCCTCTCACGAGGCCGGCGGGTTAAGCCTTGAACCGGCTGTCCAGTGCGTACAACGCGATCCACGTGGTGGCCTGCGATCAGGGCGATCGAGCCTGGTGCATCTGCAACGATCGATCGCGTTCTACGCGTTCGCCTCGGGCAGTGAGCAACGCGTGAGCGCGCGACCGCGGCCCAGCTTCGGACCTGATGCGAGCGGAGGGGAAGTCATGCGCTACCCGAATGATCGTCGTCCATACAACCGTCTCCGTCGTAGTGGACGTGCCGGATGTTGCGCGCGAGTTCGTTGATCGCCTTCTGGAGTGGCGTCTGGTCAGAATCGTCCGGCAAATACATGAGCCAGCCCTCAGTGAGCGCTGCTTCGCAGACGCGACCGGCCAACTCCTCCACTCGGCGCAGGTAGGTCTCGTCGTCCACTCGGTTCCGACCGTCAGCCATGGAACCAGTGTGCCGCGCGTTCCGATGCCGAGCGGCAGTCATGGCGCGCTCTGGGAGCCAGCGATAGTGGCGCGGGCCCATGTTGCCGTGCAGAGCCAACTGTCTTGCAGCACGGGCTCCCATCGAAACTCCACTTCCTGCCCTTCGACAAGGCGGCGGTAGCCCGATCCATCGATGGCAGAGAAGTGGACCCACACGTCGAAGGGCGACTCCGCGGACTCGATCCCACCCCAGCCCTTCTCAGGACGGAAGAACTTCACTCTGCCGCGGCGCGACCCCACGGTTCGGAGCAGATCGGCGAGGTCAAGCGACCGGTCTCGTGCTCTGTCGGCCACGGCGGCGAGCCACTTCTCCTGGAACTGGTCTGCCCATGGCCGATCGAAGTGCCGATTCCATTCATCGCTCACCACAACAGGATGCCGGATGAGACGCGGGCAGTGCGGCAGTTATG
>JBEVLJ010000238.1:0-5664 GCA_040509195.1 Acidimicrobiia bacterium | reverse complement strand
GCGACGAGCGCGTCGTGGCCGAGGTCGCCCACGAAGTGCACGAAGCCAATCAGCGCTTCTCGCACACGGAGCAGATCCGCCGATTCGTGCTGCTCGGCGACGAGTGGCAACCCGATTCCGCCGAGCTCACTCCCACGATGAAGTTGAAGCGCCGCGGCATCGTCGCCCGCTACGCCGGCGAGATCGCCGCAATGTACGCCGAGACGATCGGCACCGAACCCCACCCCCGCCCCTGATCACGATCGCCCCGAAACTGCGCCGGATCCCTACGAAATTCGACGGTTTCGGACGCAGTTTCGAGCGAGGGAGGAGCGACAGGTCAGGCGGGGTCGTCGGTGGGATCAGGGTCGACGACGGCGACCACGATGTGGTCGCTGGTCTCCCCTTCGGAACGGGCGGCTTCGAGCGCGCGACCGGCGCGCGACACGAGCTCGACGGCGTCGAGCGCGTTGGTGGGATAGCACGCGATGCCGGCTGACACGGTGAGCGCGTCGCCGACCGCGCTGGACCGCAACGACGCTCGCACCCGTTCGGCGACGATCCTCGCGCCGGGTTGCGACGTGTCGATCAGCAGAGCGAGCGCGGCGCGGTCGCCGAGGCGAAAGACGGCGTCGCTCTCGCGCAGTGTGCGCCACGCGACTGCGCCCAACGCCGTGAGTGCGTCGTCGATCTCATTGCTCGGGGCGTGGTCCACCGCGTCGAGCTCCCAGTAGATCACCGACGCCGGTTGCACCTTGCGCCGCGCCGCCGCGATCACCTGCTGCAACACCACGGCGAGGTGACGTTCACGGATGAGGCCCGAGACGGGGTCGATCTCCCAATCGTCGGTGTCGGTGCCGGCGGGCAGGGCGTCGACGTCGCTCCCGCGCGCCCCGGCGATCGCGAGGTCTTCGGCGTCGCTCGCGGCGTACGCGTCGAGCTCGCGCCGCAGTCGTCTGATGTGGGTGCGCGCTTCCCAGAGGGAGTCGTCGGCCCGAACCCGTCGCACGTCGACGACCACACCGATCGCGGCGGCACCGACCCCGGCCGCGGCCGCCACCAGGCCGATCACCGCTTCGTCGAGCACCACCGCGGTGATCCCGGCCACGATCGCGATCACCGCGAGCACCGCACACGCGATCACGACGCCGTGGTCGCCGCGTCCGCCGCCGTGCGTGGCGGACGACGGCGGAGCCCCCGTCAGGCCCGGCTCGGGCAGGCTCATCCGACGCCGTACGTGGCAGCCACGAGATCCGCGAGCTCGGCGATGATCTCGCTCACCCGGAAGTCTTTCGGCGTGTAGACCCGCGCGACGCCCGTCTGCTCGAGCTCGAGCTGATCGTCGACCGGGACGATGCCGCCCACGACCACCGGCGCATCGACGCCCGCGGCGCGCAGCAGCCGCACCGTCTCGGGCACCAACGAACGATGCGAGCCCGACAGCACCGAGAGTCCGACGAGGTCGACGTCTTCGTCGCGCGCGGCCGCAGCGATCTGCTCGGGCGTGAGACGGATGCCTTGGTAGATCACTTCCATGCCGGCATCGCGCGCCGCCATCGCGATCTGCTCGGCCCCGTTGGAGTGACCGTCGAGCCCGGGCTTGCCCACGAGGATGCGGATCGGATGCCCGATCGCTTCGGTGACGGCGCGCACCCGCTCACGCGCGTGCGCGGTGTCGCTGGTGATCGGGACCCGTGCGCCGCCCACGCCGGTGGGCGCGCGGTACTCGCCGAACACGTCGCGCAGTGCGCCCGCCCACTCGCCGACCGTTCCGCCCACGCGTGCCAGCGCGATGGACGAGGGCATCAAGTTGTCGGCGGTCGCCGCCGCGGCACGCAGGTCGTCGAGCGCGCGTGTCACGTCGGCGGCGTCGCGCGCGTTGCGCCATTCGGCCAGCTCTGCGACCTGCTCTTCTTCCACGGCCGGATCGACCACGAGGATCGCGGTCCCACCGGCTGCGGTCTGCGCCAGCGGCGACTCGGCCGTCTCGGTCATGCGGTTCACGCCGACGACCGCGAGGTCGCCGCTCTCGATCGATCGCAAGCGCTTGGCGTGGCTCTGCACGAGCCGCTGCTTCATCGCATCGATCATGGCGAACGCGCCACCACCGTCGAGCACCCACTGCAACTCGGCGTCGGCCGCGTCGACGAGCTCGGCGGTCTTCGCTTCCACCACGTGCGAGCCGGCGAACACGTCGTCGTACTCGAGCAGGTCGGTCTCGAAGGCCAACACCTGCTGGATGCGCAGCGACCACTGCTGATCCCACGGGCGCGGGAGCCCCAACGCTTCGTTCCATGCCGGCAACTGCAACGAGCGCGCCCGCGCGTCGCGCGACAAGGTGACGCCGAGCGCTTCGAGCACGATGCGCTGCACGTTGTTCTCGGGCTGCGCCTCGGTGAGCCCGAGTGAGTTCACCTGCACGCCGTAGC
This sequence comes from Acidimicrobiia bacterium, assembly GCA_040509195.1. GTDB lineage: Bacteria > Actinomycetota > Acidimicrobiia > IMCC26256 > DASPTH01 > DASUMF01. The sequence continues at coordinate 3,256 of JBEVLJ010000238.1, read as the reverse complement.
GGAATCGTCGCAACCGCTCGTCGGCCACGCCGTAGCGCTCGGCGGTGATGCGACCCCACAACTGGGTGAACGCGCGCACCTTGCACGTCTCCTCGATGAAGCGGATGCCGCTGTTCACGAAGAACGAGATACGCCCGACGACGCCAGGGAGTTCGTCGTCGTCGACTTGACCCGACTCACGCACGGCGTCGAGCACACCCACCGCCGTGGCGAGTGCGAACGCGATCTCCTCGACGGGCGTGGCCCCGGCTTCTTGCAGGTGGTACGAGCACACGTTGATCGGGTTCCACTTCGGCGAGTGGTGCACGGTGTGGCAGACGAGGTCGGTGGTGAGGCGCCGTGAGGCTTCCGGGCCGAAGATGTAGGTGCCGCGCGACAAGTACTCCTTCACGATGTCGTTCTGCGTCGTGCCGGTGAGCAACGCGGAGTCGACGCCGCGCTCCTCGGCCAATGCGAGGTACATCGCGAACAACCACATCGCGGTGGCATTGATCGTCATCGACGTGTTCATCGACTCGATCGGGATGCCGTCGAACAACGTGCGCATCGCGCCGAGATGCGGCACCGGCACGCCGACCTTGCCCACCTCGCCACGTGCGAGCGGGTGGTCGGGGTCATACCCGGTCTGCGTGGGAAGGTCGAACGCAACCGACAAGCCGGTCTGGCCCTTCGCGAGGTTCGCCAGTGCCAACTCGTTCGACGCTCGTGCCGACGAGTGCCCCGAGTAGGTGCGCATCAGCCACGGCTTGTCCGTCATGCTCTTCTCACTCGCTCGCTGTTCGACGACGGCTTCTGCGGCGTGTCGGACACGCTCGCTCCTGCGCCCCTACGTTCGCTCCTGCGTCCCAACGTTCGCTTCGCTCACTTCGGAGCCTCTATCTGGTCGTGTGGTCGTAGAAACCGACGCCCGACTTGCGGCCGAGTTGCCCGGCCGTGACCATGCGGCGCAGCAACGGCGCCGGCGCGTCCGATGCCTGGTTCGTCTCGGCGAAAAGCGCGTCGAGGATGGACACGCTCGTGTCGAGCCCGACGAGGTCGAGCAGCTCGAGCGGCCCCATCGGGAAGTTGCAGCCGCCCTTCATCGCGGTGTCGATGTCGTCGCGTGACGCGACGCCGGCGGCAAAGAGGCGAACTGCGTTGTTGAGATATGGGAACAGCAGCGCGTTGACCACGAACCCCGCTTGGTCACGCACGAGCACCGACGTCTTGCCGCAGCGGTCGACGAAGGCGCGTGCGAGGTCGATGGTCTCGTCGCTGGTGGTGATCGCGGGCACGACTTCGACGAGCGTCATGAGCGGCGCGGGATTGAAGAAGTGAATGCCGCACACCAGCGAAGGGCGTGACGTGTGCATCGCGAGGTCGATCACCGGCAACGTGGACGTGTTGGTGGCCAGGATCGTGTGCGGCTGACAGATTCGGTCGAGCTCGGCGAACAGTGTGCGCTTGGTGTCGAGGTCTTCGACCACCGACTCGCTCACCAGGTCGCACTTCGCCAGTTCGTCGAGGTCGGTGACCGCGCGCACGCGCCCCATCACCACGTCGCGCTCCGCCGGGTCGAGCTTTCCCTTGTCGACGCTTCTACCGAGCGACTTGGCGATCGCCTCGAGCGTCGCGTCGGCGCCGGCCTGCGAGCGGCTGCGCACCACGACGTCGAAGCCGGCGCGCGCCGACACCTCGGCGATACCCGAACCCATCAACCCCGAACCCACGACCCCAATTCGTTCAAGCGGCACTGCAATACCCCCGTGTTCGATGCTCGTCAGCGGACCCACCAGGCTACTCAGCGGTAACTTCCGCTCCGGCGTCCAGATATGCTTCGCTCTCCTATGACGCCCGCCAGCACCGCATCGTCCGGCACCGGTGCAGGAACCCTGGTGCTGGTCGGGGGTGAAGAATGGCACAACGGATGCCGTGACCTCGACGCCGAGCTGCTGGCGTCGTCGGGTGCCGACGAGGTGCTCGTGCTGCCGACGGCCGCGGCGTACGAACGACCGGAGCGCGTCGGCGAGCAGGGGAATGCCTACTTCTCATCACTGGGAGCGAAGGCGCGGGTGCTCCCCGTCCTCCATCGCCGCGAAGCCGAAGACGCGCAGCTCGCAGCAGAGGTGCGCGCCGCACGGTTCGTGTATCTCGTCGACGGTTCGCCGCTGCACCTCCGCTCGGTGCTCAAGGGCTCCGTGTTGTTCGACGGTCTCCTCGCCGCCCTCCATGGCGGCGCGGTGATTGCCGCGTCGGGAGCAGGCGCCACCGTGCTGTGCGACCCGATGGTCGACCCGCGCGGTGGTGCGTACACGGTCGGGCTCGGGATCGTGCGCAACCTCGCAGTGTTCCCGTACCACGGCACCGCGGCCGACCATCTGCGTGCCCGGTCGATCGACCTGCTGCACGAGTCGGCCACGCTCGTCGGCGTCGACGAGCAGACCGCGTTGGTGCGCGCGTCCGACGGCACGTGGACGGCGCGCGGTGCAGGCGCGGTGAGCGTGTACGACGAGGCGGGCGCAGCCCAGGCGTACCGCTCGGGTGCGACCGTGCCCGGCCTGCCCGCCTGACCCAGCAAACTGCGCCAGATTCCGACGAAATTCGACGGTCTGAGACGCAGTTTCGAGGGATTAGGTGTCCTGGCCGTCCTTGAACTCTTTTTGCGCCTGACCGAGCGAGCGGGCGAGCTGCGGCAACTTCGACGATCCGAACAGCAGCAGCACGATGGCCAGCACGATCAACAGCTCAGTGGGTCCGAAACTCATCTGGTACTCCTCGAATCGGTGTCAGAGGAGGTTCGGAGCCGTCCGGGTATGCGGATGGCCACCGTCACCGAGGAGCGCTGCGCTCAGCTGGCGGTGATCGTGACCCCGTTGATCGTGATCGTCTTCGTCGGGGTGCCGGCGCTGTCGGAACTGCCGAAGGTGTTGATCAGCTGGGCGACCTGCAGGCCGCTGGCGTCCATCGTGCCGAGCGCTGAATAGAGGTATGGGCTCGAGTCCGACGAGTTGAGCGTGTTCGCGCCGTTGTCGCTCACGACCAGGAAGAACTGCGACCCGCTCGTGTTGGGGCCCGAGTTCGCCATCGCGACCGAGCCGGCCTTGTACCCGTTGGCTGGGGGCTCGTCGGGCAGCGTGTAGCCCGGTCCGCCCGTGCCGTCGCCCTTGGGATCGCCACCCTGGTCGACGAAGTCGGTGACGATGCGGTGGAACGTGGTGCCGTTGTAGAAGCCCTTGCACGACAGGTAGACGAAGCTGTTCACCGTCTTCGGCGCGGT
>JBEVLJ010000237.1:0-2971 GCA_040509195.1 Acidimicrobiia bacterium | reverse complement strand
CAAGCTCTACCTCGTACTCCTCCCGCCGGGCACCGGGACCGCTGGTGGGACGGCCGCGCCGGCGAGCAGCCGGTAATCGCCGTGGAGTCCTACGCCACGATCGCCGACCCGGTGGATGCGCCGGGCTTCGACGTCGCCGTCATCGATCCCGACCCCACGGTGCGCACGCGCCTCGCGGTCGAGCTCGCGGGCGCCGGGCAGTTCCAGACGATCGAAGACCTCGTGTCGAGCTTGCACGCTCGCCCGGTGGTCGCGGTGTTCGGACCCGGCTTCGTGAGCCCGATGGGGTTCCAGCACGTGCACCGGATCACGGGTGCACACCCTGAGCTGGGCGCCGTGTTCGCCGTGAACGAGCTGTCGACAGAAGTGCTGCAACAGGCACTGCGGTCGGGTGCTCGTGACGCGGTCGTCATCGGCGGCGAAGCGAGCCTGCACCAAGCGGTGGATCGCGTCGGCGAGCTCCTCGCCGGTTCGGCGCCGCGCGGTGCCAGCAACGTGCCGACGACGCGTTCGGGTGAGCCCGGCCGTCTCACGGTGGTGTTCTCGACGAAGGGTGGCGTGGGCAAGACGTGCGTGGCGATCAACGTGGCGGTCGCGATGGCGAAGCGCTCACCGGAACCCGTGATCCTCGTCGACGGCGACCTGCAGTTCGGTGACGTGTCGGTGATGCTCGGCTTGCCGCCACAGCACACAGTGCTCGACGCGGCCGCGGCCGCGCAGTACGGCGACATGGAGCTCGTGCAGCAACTCCCGTCGCGCCACCACAAGAGCGGTCTGCTCGTGCTGCCGGCACCGATCGAGCCGATGCCGACCGACGCCATGCTGCCCGGCGAGATGGTGAACATCTGTGCCGCGTTGCAGTCGGTGGCCGGTCACGTGGTCGTCGACCTGCCGTCGCTGCAGAACGAGTACGTGCTCGCGCTCATCGAAGCGGCCGACGAGGTGCTGCTCGTCGGCAGCATGGACATCCCGAGCATCAAGAACTTGAAGATTGGGATGCAGAACCTCGATCTCAACGCGATCGCCGGTTCGAAGCTCAAGCTCGTGCTGAACCACGCGAACGCGAAGGTGAAACTCGACGTGAAGGAAGTGGAGCGCGTGCTCGGCCTCAGCGCGAACTTCCCGATTCCCGACGACATCGCGGTGCCGATCTCGGTGAACGCCGGCGTGCCGGTGATCCTCGACGAGCCGAAGGCGTCGGTGTCGCGGGCGTTGGACCGCATCGCCGAGTCGCTGCTCGCCGCACGCCCGTCGTCGACCACCAGCCGAAAGGGTAAGTGAGATGACCACGACTCAGACACCGCCCCCGTCCACGCCGTCGGCCGGGCGTTGGAACGACCGCGGCCCTGGGTCGCAGCAGCGCGAGCACGCGCTGGAAGAGATGCGTCAGAAGATGCACCAGTTCGTGATCCACGAGCTGGGCCCGCTGCTCACCGACCAGCGTGTGAGTGAGACCGATCTCCGCAAGCAGGTCGACGAGCAGTTGCACAAGGCGCTCGGCGCCGAGCGTCTCGCGCTCACTGCGCAGGAGCGTCAGCAGCTCGTGCAGTCGGTCACCGACGACGTGCTCGGGTACGGGCCGATCGACCCGCTGCTGCGTGACGACACCATCACCGAAATCATGGTGAACGGCCCGCAACGCATCTACGTGGAGCGTTCGGGTCGCCTCGAGCCGACCGACGTGAAGTTCGTCGACGAGACGCACGCCCGTCGAATCATCGACAAGATCGTGAGTCAGATCGGTCGTCGCGTCGACGAAGCGAACCCGATGGTCGACGCCCGTCTGCCCGACGGTTCTCGTGTGAACGTGATCATCCACCCGCTGTCGATCGGCGGGCCGTTCATGACGATCCGAAAGTTCTCCAAGGACCCGTACCAGGTCGACGACCTCATTCGCTTCGGCTCGTTCACGCCGCAGGTCGCTCACTTCATCAACAGCTGCGTGCGCGGTCGCCTGAACTGCGTGGTCAGCGGCGGTACGGGTACCGGAAAGACCACGATGCTCAACGTGCTGTCGAGCTTCATTCCGACCGACGAGCGCATCATCACCGTCGAAGACGCGAAGGAGCTCCAGCTCCACCAGGACCACGTGCTCCCGCTCGAAGCGCGCCCGCCGAACATCGAAGGACGCGGCGAGATCAAGATCCGCGACCTGGTGAGGAACTCGCTGCGTATGCGACCCGATCGCATCGTCGTCGGTGAGATCCGCGGGGGTGAAGCCCTCGACATGCTCCAGGCCATGAACACCGGCCACGACGGCTCGTTGACCACCGTCCACTCCAACTCGCCTCGTGACACGCTGTCTCGCATCGAGACGCTGACGCTGATGGCAGGCATGGACCTGCCCGTGCGTGTCATCCGTGAGCAGATGGCCTCCGCGCTCGACTTGATCGTTCACATCGCGCGTCTGCGCGACGGCAGCCGGCGCGTGACGCACGTGAGCGAGGTGCTCGGCATGGAAGGCGACGTGGTCGTCCTGCAAGACATCTACGTGTTCGACTTCTCGATGGGCATCGACGAAGACGGCAAGTACAAGGGCCACTTGAAGAGCACCGGCATCCGCCCGTCGTTCTCCGAGCGGCTCGCCGACTACGGCATCTCGCTCGAGCCTGCGTTGTTCTCGAACGCCATGGCGCCCCGTCCCGGAGGTGGCCGATGACCGGCACCGTCTTCGCTCTCCTGATCGCCGCCGCGGTGCTTGCGTTCTCGATGGCGATGATCTTCATGTCGCGCGACCGCCGCGGTCACCTGGAGCAGCGGCTCGGCGAGCTCGGTGCGAGCCCGGTCGAGGAGCTCGACGAGTTCGACCCGATGGACCGAGTCGACCCGACGATGGCCGAGACCGCAGTGATGAAGCGGAGGGTCGGCATCACCGGTCGCCTCGCCGACCGCGCCGGGCTCCTGACCCGCACCGAAGACGCGTTGGTGCAGGCTGACTTGCCCTTGCGTCCGCCCGAGGCGCTGTTCTTCT
>JBEVLJ010000236.1:0-3674 GCA_040509195.1 Acidimicrobiia bacterium | reverse complement strand
GCCGGATCGGTCACATCGCCGAGGCGCAGGTGCTCGAGTCGCTCGGTGTCGACTACATCGACGAGAGCGAAGTGCTCACGCCGGCCGACGACGCGTACCACGTCGACAAGTGGGATTTCACGGTGCCGTTCGTGTGTGGCGCGACCAACCTCGGCGAGGCGCTGCGGCGCATCTCCGAAGGCGCGTGCATGATCCGCTCCAAGGGCGAGGCGGGAACCGGCGACGTGTCGGTCGCCGTGCACCATCTTCGTTCAGTGCTCGGCGACGTGAAGAAGCTCACCGTGGCCGACTCGTCGGAGCTCTACGGCTGGGCGAAGGAGCTGCGCGCGCCGGTGGAGCTCGTGCAGGAAGTCGCGGAGCGGGGCGAGCTGCCCGTGCCGCTGTTCTGCGCGGGTGGCCTCGCCACTCCCGCCGACGCTGCGCTCGTGATGCAGCTCGGCGCGCAAGCGGTGTTCGTGGGCAGCGGCATCTTCAAGAGCGACGACCCCGCCGTGCGCGCGAAGGCGATCGTCGAGGCCACCACGCACTACGCCGATCCGTCGATCGTGGCGAAGGTGTCCACCGGTCTCGGTGAAGCGATGCGTGGCGAGCAGGTGTCGACCGCGAGTGTGAAGCTCGCCGATCGCGGCTGGTGACCTGGCTGTGAGGCCCCCAGGTGCCGAAGATTGGTGTGCTCGCGCTGCAAGGAGCGTTTCGCGAGCATCGTGAGGTGCTCGATGCACTCGGCGTCGAAGCGATCGAGGTGCGCACGCCGGAAGTGATCGACGCGCTCGACGCGCTGATCCTGCCGGGCGGCGAGTCCACCACGATGAGCAAGCTGCTCGACTCGTCGGGGCTGCGCGCGCCGATCGCGGATCGGCTCGACGACGGCATGCCCGTGCTCGGCACGTGTGCGGGATTGATCCTGCTCGCGGCCGTTGTCGTCGACGGCCGTCCCGACCAAGAATCGTTCGGGATCGTCGACGTCACCGTGCGCCGCAACGCCTACGGGCGCCAGCGCGATTCGTTCGAAACCGACCTCGACGTGCACGGGCTCGACGGCCACGCCGTCGCGGGTGGACCGTTCCACGGCGTGTTCATCCGTGCGCCCGGCATCGAACGCTGCGGCCCGAACGTCGAGGTGCTGGCTTCCCATGAGGGTCGGCCGGTGTTCGTGCGCGAAGGTGTCGCGTTCGTGTCGACGTTCCATCCCGAGCTGAGCGGCGACTTCCGTCTCCATCAGCTCTTCCTCGACGAGGTGACGTCATGAGCGGTCATTCCAAGTGGCATTCGATCAAGCACGCCAAGGGCGCAACCGACGCCGCGCGCGGCAAGCTCTTCGCGCGCTTGGCCCGCCAGATCGAAGTGGCGGCGCGCGACGGGGGCGGCGACGTCGAAGCCAACCCGACCTTGCGCACGATGGTGCAGAAGGCGCGCGACGGCTCGATGCCCAAGGACAACATCGAACGCGCGATCAAGCGCGGCACGGGTGATCTCGAAGGCGTCACCTACGAGAGCATCACGTACGAGGGCTATGCCACCAACGGCGTCGCCGTCTACGTGGAGGTGCTCACTGACAACCGCAACCGAACCGGCGCCGAGGTCAAGAACGTGTTCAAGAGCAACGGCGGCTCACTGGCCGAGCCCGGCGCGGTGGCATGGCAGTTCGAGCGCAAGGGCCTGATCATCGTCGACAAGTCGGCGGCGGGGGAAGACGATCTCATGGACGCCGCGCTCGAGGCGGGTGCGGAAGACATCGCCGATCTCGGTGACACGTGGCAGGTCACCACCGGCGCCACCGATCTGCACGCCGTGCGCACCGCGCTCGACGCTGCGGGCATCACGGTCACGAGTGCCGATCAGACCATGCTGCCGAGCACCACTGTCGAGCTCGATGAAGCGTCGAAGGCGAAGTCGGTGTTGCGCGTGATCGACGCGCTCGAAGAGCACGACGACGTGCAGAACGTGTACGCGAACTTCGACATCCCCGAAGCCGTGCTCGAATCGGTCTACGCATAGGAGTCACTGATGACCGATGCTCCCAAGTTGTTGTCGGGTGGCAACCCGCAGATCCCGAAGGGCAATGGCGACGCGCCGGTGCAGGCGTACATCGCCGCGATGCCGGAGTGGAAGCGACCGCTGGGCGAGCGCATCGACGCGCTGATCGTGCGGACGGTGCCCGGCGTGCAGAAGGCCGTGAAGTGGAACCAGCCGTTCTACGGCAATGAGCTCGAGAGTTGGTTCGTCGCGTTCCGCTGCTACACGAAGTACGTGCAGCTGCAGTTCTTCCGCGGCTCGTCACTCGACCCCGTGCCGCCGAAGGCGTCGAAGCGCGACGAGGTTCGCTACCTCGACATCCACGAAGACGACGACCTGGATGAAGCGCGGCTCGTGAGCTGGATCGAACAAGCGAGCAAGCTCCCCGGCGAGAAGGTGTAGCGCGCACCTCGTTCGACTCCGTCGCGCACTTGCACCCTGTCGCAATGCGCATCTCGCCACGTACGCTGCGAACGACCGAGGCCGAGACGCATCAGAGGAGAACGGCATGCCGGAGCGCGAGCGGTACATCGAAGGCGTGCCGTGTTGGGTCGACACGACGCAACCGGACCCACGGGCTGCGGTGGGCTTCTACCAGAGCCTGTTCGGTTGGAGTATCGAGAACGCCATGCCCGAAGGCTCCGAGATGGAGTACTTCATGGCCAGCATCCGCCACGGCGCGGTCGCCGCGATCAGCGGGATTCCTGACGGTGCACCGCCGATGGCATTGTGGAACACGTACATCGCCGTTGACGATGTCGACGCGAGCGCGGCAACGATCGAGGCCGCGGGCGGCGCGCTCCTCGGAGAACCATTCGACGTGATGGACGCTGGCCGGATGGTCGTCGCCGTGGATCCTGAGGGTGCGATGTTCGCGGTCTGGCAGGCCAACCAGAGCATCGGTGCCGAGGTGGTGAACGAGCACGGCGCGCTGAACTTCAACGGCCTGGCCACGCGCGACCGCGCCGGGGCGGAAGCGTTCTACGGCGCAGTGTTCGGCTGGCAGACGCTGGATCTCGACGCCGGCGTCATGTGGACGCTGCCGGGCTACGGAGACCATCTCGAGGAGAGCTCCCCAGGCCTGCGCGAGCAGATGGCGCAGATGGGGGCACCCGACGGCTTCATCGACGTGGTCGCGGCGCTGAATCCCATCGCCGCGCACGATGCCGAGACGCCCGCGCACTGGAGCGTCACCTTCGGGGTCGATGACGCCGACGCGATCGCCTCGGCCGCGCGGTCGCTGGGAGCCACCATCGTCAGCGAGCCGGTCGACGCGCCCTGGACGAGGACGACCACGATTGCCGATCCGCAGGGGGCGGTGTTCGTCGCCAGCCAGTTCGTCGCCGAGAACAGCGGCCTGAAGGCGTAGCGACACGCTGCACGAGGCGCCGGCCGATCGTCGCGCGCGACGAGGTAGGTTCGTCGGATGGACGCTGAAGCGGCTCGGGACTTCGTGCGGGAGCACCATCACGCGGTGCTCGCCACGCGGCGCGCGGATGGATCACCGCAGATGTCGCCGGTTGCGTGCGCGATCGATGACGACGGCATGGTCGTGATCAGCACGCGCGAGACGGCGATCAAGGCGAAGAACCTGCGGCGCGATCCGGCCGCGTCGTTGTGCGTGTTGAGCGATGGCTTCTTCGGCTCGTGGATCCAGA
>JBEVLJ010000235.1:0-3746 GCA_040509195.1 Acidimicrobiia bacterium | reverse complement strand
AGCGCGAGCGAGGTGCCGTACGCTCCGATGCCGTCGGTCGGCTCCCAGAGCATGCGCCCCGGCGGCAGCGCGTTCGCGGTGTCCATGAAGGCCTGGTACTCCGGGTGCGACTTCTGCGTGAAGTCGGCCGCGTCACCGCCTTCGTACCCGGTGTAGTTGTACGCGGCCCAATACGGGAGATAGCCACGCGTCGCGTTCACGCGCACCAGGGCGATCGACGCGATCACTGCGGCGGTTGCCACCAGCGCGACCAGGCGCACCGCGGCGCGCGACCGCTCTGGCGCGTCGTCGAACGAGTCGAGGTCGTCGCCCTCGTCGGCGCGCGCATCGCGGCGCGTGCCGTACACGAGCCACGACACGAAGGTGCCGACCCACCGCGCGAGCTCCGCCGCACCCAGCGCCGCGAGGAGATAGAGCAACACGTACCAGAAGGGCAGCAACCGCAGGTTCCATGCCGGCGCCTTGCCCAACACGTCGCGCAGCAGCTCCCACGAGCTGAACACGATGCCCGTCCCGATCAGCAACGCGGTGAGGACGAAGGTGGAGCGACGCCGGTAGAAGACCCCGCCGACCAGCGCGAGGAACGCCAGCGGGTAGAGGAACCACATCTCCGAGAGGAACATCCAGTCGAGGTAGTGCTGGATGGGCTCGTAGCGCATGTCGGTCGTGTACCCGAGGGACGCGGCGAGCGGGAGCAACCACACCGCAGTGAGCAGGCCGCCCACGACGACGATCGCGCCGTATCGCGCGAGCGACCACGCGGGTCGGCGGCTGAACGCCCAGATCACGAGACTCGCCCACGCCGCGAACACCGCGACCACGAGGTGACTCATCGCGGTGGCCGCGAGCAACAGCGCCGGCAACCACAGGTTCGGTCGCGCCCACAGGTTCAGACGCGCCAGCGCGCGCCGAGCCCACGAGAGCTCGCTCAGTGCGGCGGCGCGTTGCTCGCGTGTGACGGTCACCGGCTCGAGCGCGCGCGCCAACGTGCCGAGGAAGCACAGCGAGAGCGCGAACGCGATGGTGAACGAGAACTCACCGGCGAGCGTGCTGGTGAGCGTGCCCCCCATGATGTGGTGGTCGAACCGCATCGTCGCGTCGCCACCGTCCTTGAAGAACAGGAACCCCGTCGCGGCGACCCCGAACAACGCCGGTGCCGGACGGGGCACGCGGATCCCGCGACCGAAGATGTACGCCGCGGCCGGGAGCGCGACGGCGCCCAATGCAGTGACGAGCTTGAACGCGATGTTGTACGGCAGGACGACGTCGAGGCCCACGATGAGGAGTGCGGGGAACGGGAAGTAGAACTGCCCCGCCGGGAAGCCCGCGTAGTAGTCGGGGCTCCAGCCGGTCAGTCGCCAGGGCAGCAGGTGGTCGCGCAGGAACGCGGGGAACCACACGTGCGCGCCGGTATCGCCACCCGCGGCCGTGGTGTCGAGCACGAGCAACCCGGGCCGGAGCTGCACCAACACGTAGATGCAGCACGCGGCGACGATCGCGAGGCTCGCCCACCACTCGAAGGTGTCGTACCACGCACGCGTCGGCGCGACGGAACCATCCGCATCTACGGCATCGTCATCGCGCGCGTGCGCGTCGAAGTCTCCACGCGTCGCGACCACCCGCCCAGCATGCCAGGCGAGGGTCGCGGAACTCGCGCGTCAGGCGGTACGAGCCAGCTCGAGAACGTGCTGCAGCGGCAGCGGGCCGTCGGCCGTCTCCCACGACTGCGCTTCGCAGCGGTGGCAACGACGGAAGGTGACCTCACGCTCGGCGATCCGCATCCGGATCTCGACGAGCGCCGCCTTCGAACAACGTGAACAGTGCATCGGACCTCCCAGCCCCAGAACTCACACCCGTGCCCCGCACCACCTTTCGGCACGGCGGGCGGAGAACTTGAGCGGGGGCCGCGGTGGCGCTAACGCTGGGCGACGAGGGCGATGGCGGTGAAGGCGTTGAACCCGGCGTGGAACAGGATGGAGCGTCCGAGGTCGCCGGACCGCACGGCCAGGATCGCCGAGATCAACCCCACGAGCACCAGCACGGGCAGGGCGACCAGTGAGCCGATGCTGCCGTCGAGCAGGTGCACCGCCCCGAACGCGACGGCCGAGATCACCACCGCGATCCCCGGCTCGAACTTGCGGAGCAGCGACCGCAGCAGCACGCCGCGGAACATGAGCTCCTCGGCGATCGGCGCCACCACCAGCACTGTGAACACGAGGAACACGAAGGCGCCGCCCGATCCCCGCTCGACGACCTTCACGATCTCCTGTTTGGCGGCGCCGCCGTGGATCGACTCCAGCAGCCGCAACGGCCAGTAGCTCAGCACCTGCACCGCGACGCCGACGAGGAACCACGGCGCGGCCGCCCACCAGCCACCCGACGGCCGTGACACCAGGCCGAAGTCGGCCGCCAGCGTGCCCATCCCCTTGCGCTGCGAGACCAGCGCGAGCCACACCACGTACCCGGCGTCCTGCACCGTGACGGTGATGGCCAGGTCGAGGGGGGTGAGCTCCTTGCCGGCGAGGAGGCTGCCGACGACGATCGATGCCAGGAGACCGACGACCCAGGCGATCAGGAAGTCGCCGATGCCCCAGGTGATCGTGCGGCGTTCGCCGGAAGCTGCCTCGTCGCGCACCGGGGCACGATACGGGATCCCGCCGTCGCTGATCTGCCGCCGTCGTGGATCGGTGGGCGGGGTCGTAGCATGGAGCGATGAGTCGTCGCCCCACCGATCTCGAGGACGACGCTCCGGAGACCGTTCCGGACGCGCGACCAGACACCCCGGACACCCCTGGCGTGTTCGTCCCACCGCCTCCGGCACCGGGCGCGAGCGATCCCACCGCGCCTCGTCCGCCCAGCAGCAACGGCGGCAGCCCGCCCGAGCGTCCCACTCCCCCGCGTGCCAACGGTGACAAGAAGCCCGGTGGTGCCGCGTCGGCGTCGCTGCGCTGGGTGCCGTGGGTCGTGCTCGCGCTCGTCGCCGTCGCGTTCCTCGTCACGAGCCTCGCGGGCAGTGGCACGTCGAAGGCCAGCCTCACGTACTCGCAGTTCGAGCAGCAAGTGCAAGACGGCAAGGTCAAGAGCGTCGAGTTCAACAAGTCGACCGGCAGCATCAACGGCGTCTTCAAGGAACCGAACAACGCGGGCAAGACGGAGTTCACGAGCTCAGGCCCGAAGGACGACCTGCCGCAGTCGATGCTCACGCTGCTGAACAAGCAAGACGTCGACCTTCAATACGTCGACACCAGCAGCAACATCTGGGGCGACATCCTCATCTACGCGTTGCCGTTCATCTTGATCATCGGCTTCCTCGTGTGGATGAGTCGACGCGCGCAGGGCCAGATGGGCGCAGTGATGAACATCGGGCGCAGCAAGGCGAAGGTGTACAACACCGAGAAGCCGAAGACGCTGTTCGGCGACGTCGCGGGCTACGGGCCGGTGAAGCAGGAGATCGCCGAAGTCGTCGACTTCCTGAAGAACCCCGGCAAGTTCAAGGAGATCGGCGCGCGCATCCCGAAGGGCGTGTTGCTCGTCGGTCCGCCAGGCACCGGCAAGACCCTCATCGCGCGCGCCGTCGCCGGCGAAGCGGGCGTGCCGTTCGTGTCAGTCACCGGTTCCGACTTCATGGAGATGTTCGTCGGCGTGGGTGCGGCGCGTGTGCGCGACCTCTTCCAGACCGCCCGCAAGCAGGCGCCCGCGATCATCTTCGTCGACGAGATCGACTCCATCGGCCGCAAGCGCGGCGC
>JBEVLJ010000234.1:0-4167 GCA_040509195.1 Acidimicrobiia bacterium | reverse complement strand
ACTGCGCGGGACTGCACGCCGACGAAGTCGCGAAGCAACACCTCGGCGCACATCCCGACGTGCGCATCGTGCCGTTCCGCGGCGAGTACCACGAGCTCGTCGGCGATGCGGCGGATCTCGTGCGCGGGCTCGTGTACCCCGTGCCCGACCCGGATCTGCCGTTCCTCGGCGTGCACGTGTCGCGCGGGATCGACGGTCATGTGCACGTGGGTCCGAACGCCGTGCTCGCGCTGGCGCGTGAGGGATACACGTGGGGTGGCATCGACGCGGCGGAGGTCGCGCAGCTCGCGCGCTACCCAGGGATGTGGAAGCTGGCGCGACGCTATTGGCGCACGTCGGGTGAGGAGATCTTCCGCTCCGTCAGCAAACGCGCGCTCGCGCGCCAGGTGGCCCGGCTCGTCCCCGGCGTGCGCGCCGAGGACCTGCAGTCGTCACCCGCCGGCGTGCGCGCGCAAGCGCTCGGCCGTGACGGCACCCTCTACGACGACTTCGTGCTGCACGAGACGCCCCGCGCCGTGCACGTGCTCAACGCACCTTCGCCCGCCGCCACCGCGTCCCTCATGATCGGCAAGACGATCGCCAAACTCCTCGACCACCGCCTCGACGCGTAAGGACCACCAACTCGACCCCGCGAGCGCAGCGAGCAGCGTCTCCGAAGTGAGCGCAGCGAGCGTAGGGACGCCGGGAACGAGCGTGTCCCGCTCGACGCGGAAGCCGCTGTCAACAGCGAGTGAGCGCTAAATCTCGAGGGGTTCGTGTTCGATCTGCTCGACGAGTCGCTCGAGGCTCTCGGGCGTGGCGGTGCGGATGCGCGTCATCAGCAGCAGGGCCATGGCGATGGCAGCCGCGAGGCAGCCGGCGAGGAATCCGTACTCCACGCGGTCGAGGAAGTACTCGCCCGCCGTGGCCGCGATCACGGCGACCGTGACCGAGAGACCGATGACCCATCCGACGAGCGTGCGTCCGTGGCCCTGCAGCGCGATCAACGCCTGCGCGAGCGTGAGGGCAAGGATGAACGCCGCGCTGCCAGCGAACAGCAGGCCGAGGTCTTCCCAGCTCAGTTTGAAGCTGGAGCCGAAGAGGATCTTGCCGACTTCGGGTCCGATGGTCACGCCGCACGCGACACCGAGGATGCCGATGCCGGTGACGATCATGACCAGCTTCTTGAGCACGCTCTTGAAGTCGTCGTGCTGGCCGGTGCCGGCGAGCCCGGCGAGCTTGGGCAACAGTGCGGCCTGCACCGCCTGGAACAACAGGATCGGGATGCGGGCGAGGAAGAATCCGACGATGAAGTCGGCGGCGGCCTCGCGTTCCGACTTGCCGTGCGCGAGCACGATGGCGCCGATCGCGGCCGAGTAGCTCAGCGCCTGCGCGGTGAGCGAACCGAGGAACAGCATCGTGAGGTTGGCGGTGAGCTCCGACCACTGGGCCTCCGGACCAGGGTCCATGAGGTGCTTCTGGCCGCGCAACGAGACCAGCGCGGCGATGAGCGGCGGGACCGCCAGCGCGAGGCCGTACCAGACGAGGTCTTCCACGCCGAACGCCACGAGCAGGATGAGCGGGAGCACGCGCACGAGGCCTTCGACCGCGAGGATCATCCCGTACGGGCCGAACCGCCCGTTCCCCGAGAGCACGCCGCGCGTGAGGTGTTGGAACGCGTACGTGGCCAAGGCGATCACAAAGCAGGCAAGCAACACCGTCTGGTCGTGGAAGAGACGGTCGGTGAGCGGGAAGATCGCGGCAGCGACCAACGTGAGCACGATCAACGACGACGTGAGCACCACGCCCGCGATCGCGGCTTTGCGCACCACCGGTCCGCCACCCACCCCACGTGCGCGGCGGTCGGCGACCGCGCGACCCACCTCTTGCTCGAGGGGGAGGAAGAACCCGGGCGCGACCACGAACACGAAGATCCAGAGGCCGTTCAGTGCGGCGTAGTCGGTCTTCGAGAGCCCACGAAACGACAGGATCTGGAACGCGTACGCGGTGATGCCGGAGATGATGAGGCCGAAGCCGACGGCGTAGGTGCCTTCCGGTACGGGCAGGCGCTTGGCCGCCTCGATGAGGCGCCGGGTGCGTTGTGGCTTCTCGCCAGACATTCGTGTCCAGGGTGCTCGTGCTCGCGTCGCCGCCGAGTGCGGCCGCGAGCGCCCCGGGGCAGGATATCGGCGTCGGCCCGTGGAACTTGGCACCCGCGAACCGGCACCACCATGGGCCGCGTGCGAGGATGGCGGGTCATGAGCACTCGCACGTTGCTCGTCCTGGCCGCGGTCACCGGCTTCGCGATCCTCGCGGCGGGGGCGATCCAGATCCTCTTGGCGCGCTGAGACGTGAACGGTGCCAAAGCAGTGACAATGGCAGTACAGAGAAGCGTGTGGTTGCGGGAACAATGTGAAGTGCGTTCGAGGTTCCGCCGAAGCAGTGTCGGGAACCCGGCCCTCGATCGGGCGAGTCGGTGCATGAGGAGGTGGCCCGGGTGGGCCAGGACCACGATCTGGTAGTGCTCGGCGGCGGACCCGCCGGCTACGGCGCGGCGCTCTATGGCGCAGCCGCGGGGCTCGATGTCGCCCTGGTGGAGGAGGACCGCATCGGTGGTACCTGCCTGCACCGCGGCTGTGTGCCGGCCAAGGAGCTCCTCCAGACCGCCGAGGTGTTGCGCACGATCCAGACGGCCCACGACTTCGGCGTCGAGGTGGGCCTGCCCACGCTCGACCTCGGTCGGTCGCAGAGCCGCAAGCAAGAGGTCGTCGACCGCTTGGCCAAGGGCGTCGAGACGCTGCTACGCGGTCGCAACGTCACGATGTATGCGTCGCGCGGTGAGGTGGTCGACGCGGCCGCGCACCGTGTGCGCCTCACCGACGGTACCGAGGTGGCCGGACACAACCTGCTGATCGCCACCGGCTCCTCGCCCAACGCGTTGCCCGGTCTCGACTTCGACGGCACTCGCATCCTGTCGTCCGACCACGTGCTCGGCCTCAGTGAGGTCCCGGCGCGGGTCGCGATCATCGGCGGCGGAGTGATCGGCGTGGAGTTCGCGTCGATGCTCGTCGACATGGGGAGCGAGGTCACACTGATCGAAGCGTTGCCGCGCATCCTCGCGCCGACCGACAAGGACGTCGGTGGTGTGGTCGCACGTTCGTTCCGCAAGCGCGGGGTGAACGTGCACGCGAACTCGCGGATCACCGGAATCGACGGCACGCGTGAGCTCACGGTCTCGTGGGAGGGTGACGCAGGAGAGAAGTCGGCCACCGTCGACAAGGTGATCGTGTCGGTCGGACGATCGCCGCGCTCGAGCGGCATCGGTCTCGATGGCGCGGTGAGCATCGACGATCGCGGCTTCATCGTGGTCGACGACCACATGCGCACCAACGTCGACCGTGTGTTCGCGGCGGGAGACGTGGTGAACACGCCGCAGCTCGCGCACGTCGGCTTCGCAGAGGCGATCGTGCTGGTGAAGACGATCCTCGGCGAAACGGTCACGCCGATCGACTACGGCAAGGTGCCGTGGGTCGTGTACTCGCACCCGGAGGTCGCGTGGTGCGGTCTCACCGAAGAGCAGGCGCGTGAACAGGGACACGAGGTGGTCGTCTCCACCCACCGCTTCGGCGGCGACGCGCGCGCGGTCATCCTCGGCGAGACCGACGGCTTGGTGAAGCTCGTCACCGATGCCGATGGCCTGCTGCTCGGCGCACACTTCGTGGGTCCGTGGGCCACCGAGCTCTTGGCCGAGGGGTATCTCTCGGTCAACTGGGAGGCGAACGCGGCCGACATCGCTGCGCTCGTCCATCCACACCCCACGTTGAGTGAAGTGTTCGGCGAAGCTGCACTCGCGCTCACCGGCCGGTCGTTGCACTGAGGTTGAGGAGATGACGCTGTGGACGTGACGATGCCGCAACTGGGCGAGACGGTCACCGAGGGCACGATCACGCGTTGGCTCAAGAACGTGGGCGACACGGTGGAGGCCGACGAGCCGTTGTTCGAGGTGTCGACCGACAAGGTCGACTCGGAGGTGCCTGCGCCCGCGGCCGGTGTGATCAGCGAGATCATCGTGCCGGAGGGCGAGACGGTCGACGTGGGCACGCGCCTCGCCGTGCTCGGTGACGCCGGCACCGCACCTGCCGCCGCCCCTGCGGCTGCCGCGCCCGCACCCCCTCCGGCGCCAGCCCC
>JBEVLJ010000233.1:0-3628 GCA_040509195.1 Acidimicrobiia bacterium | reverse complement strand
AGGGCGTCTTCGCCTGCGGTGACGTGCAGGATCACGTGTACCGCCAGGCGGTCACGTCGGCGGGTTCGGGGTGCATGGCCGCCATCGAGGCCGAGCGGTTCCTCTCCGCCCTCGATTCCTGACCGGGTTCCACCCCGACGTTCGCCGGTACCCCCGGGGGGAATGGGCGCCGCGCGAGCGGCGTTGCACACCGCGAGGCCGACTCGATCAGGGAGCCGGCACCGGGCACCGGCACACGAGCATCGGCTCGTTAGACTCGCCCGACCGATCGAAAGGGACTCACCGTGTCCGACGACATCCAGATCCTCTCCGACGCCACGTTCGACGAAGCCATCGGCGGTGCCGAGACCCCAGTGCTCGTCGACTTCTGGGCCGAGTGGTGCGGGCCGTGCAAGATGATCGCCCCCACGTTGGCCGAGATCGCCGAGGAGAACCGCGGCAAGATCGCCATCGCGAAGCTCAACGTCGATGACAACCCCGAGATCGCTCGGCGGTTCGAGGTGATGAGCATCCCCACGCTGCTGCTGTTCAAGGACGGCGAGCCCGCGAAGCGCATCGTCGGGGCCAAGGGCAAGGGTGCGCTCCTCCAGGACCTTTCGGAGTACATCGCTTGACCTCTGGCGCGGGTCGCGGCGAGCTGCCCGTGCTCCGCGCCGGCAGCACCGACGCGGCCGTCCGCACCCTCCAGCAATTTCTGCGCGCCCGCGGCTTCGGTGTGCCCGACCACGAAGAGGGTTCGTTCGGCATCGTCACTGAAGCAGCGGTTCGCGGCTTTCAAGCTGATCGAGGCATTCGAGTCGACGGCGAGTGCGGCCCCGAGACCTGGGCCGCGGTGTCCGACAGCGGCTACCAACTCGGCGATCGCATCCTCTGTGTGCGCAGCCCCATGTTGCGCGGTGACGACGTCGGTGAGCTGCAGCGGCGGCTGAACGCGCTCGGGTTCGACGCGGGCAAGGAAGACGCCATCCTCGGGCCCAACACCGAGCGCGCCCTGCTCGAGTTCCAGCGGAACGCCGCGATCACGTCCGACGGGATCTGCGGTCGCGAGACGATCGCGACCCTCGACCGCCTTGGTGCCTTCGCCGACGGTGCGGTGGCGGCGGCTCGGGAACGCGATGCCTTGCGCACGCCGGGGCGGCTCGCCGGGCGGCGGGTGTATCTCGCGATCGGTCCGGGCTTCGAGCCGGTGGGCTCGATGCTCGCGACGCACCTGCGCGCCGCGGGCGCCGAGACGATGGTCGACGAATCCTCGGGCGAGGACTCCCGCACGGCCACCTTCGCCAACGACTACGCCGCGGATCTCTTCCTCGCCCTGCGCGCACGCGGACCGGCCGATGGTGAGCGCGCGGACGCAGGAACGTGTCGGTGCTGCTACTACGCCTCGGGCACCTTCCGTTCCGAGTCGGGACATGCGGTCGCCGCCGCCATGGCCGACCATCTCGGCGCACAACTCGGGCTCAGCGGCACCACGTGCGGGCGGGCCTACACCGTGCTGCGAGAGACCCGCATGACCGCGGTCGTGTGTGAACCGGTCGTCGACGGTGACACCGACGGCATCGGCCGCCTCACTCAGCAAGCCGAGCAGGTGGCCGCCGCCGCGGTGCGAGCGATCCGCAGCGTGCTCGAGCCCGCTGCGCGCTGACCGCCGGCACTCCCGGGTCGACAGGTTCAGGTGGTGCGGGCCGACTCCGTGCCGGAAGGAGACGCGGGCGCGCCGTCGGTCATGAGCCGATAGATCCGCTCGAGGTCCTCGAGGGTCGAGAACTCCACGACCACCTTGCCGCGCGCCGCCCCCATGCTGATGTTCACCCGTGTCTCGAGGTGATCCCCGAGCAGCTCCTCCAGCTCGAGGAGACCGGGCGGGCGCAGCTTCTTCGTGCGCGGTGACTTCGGCGCAGCGTCGTCGCCGGCGTGCGCGCCCTGTTGCTCGCGGACTGCGTCCTCCGTGGCTCGTACGGAGAGGTCTTCGGCCACGATCTGCTTGGCCAGCTGCTCCTGGAATGCGCGGTCGGGCGAGCCGAGCAGTGCCCGAGCGTGGCCCATGCTCAACTTCTTCTCCTGCACCAGCCGTTGGATCGACGGCGGCAGCTGCAGCAGCCGGAGTGAGTTGCTCACGGTCGCGCGGCTCTTCCCCACCCGGTTGGCCACGTCGTCGTGGGTGAGCTCGAAATCTTCGATGAGCTGCTGGTAGGCCGCTGCTTCCTCGAGCGGGTTCAGCTCGTCGCGATGCAGGTTCTCGATGAGCGCGTGCTCGAGCGCGGCCGCGTCCTCCGTCTCACGCACCAACGCGGGAATCGTCTGGAGACCGACGCGGCGGGCAGCGCGCCACCGCCGCTCCCCCGCAATCAGCTCGTACCCGTCGCCGGCGGGGCGCACCAACACCGGCTGGAGCACCCCGACCTCGCGGATCGAGTCGGCGAGCTGGCCCAACGCTTCCTCGTCGAAGTGGTCCCGCGGCTGGTACCGGTTGGGCGTGATCGACGCGAGCGGCAGCTCTTCGAGCCCGCCGACCTCCACTTCGAGGTCGGTGCCGGGCGGGATCAATGCCCCGAGGCCCTTACCCAGACCGCCGCGTCGCGCCACCGCGCACCTCCTTGGCCAGTTCCCGGTACGCGGATGCCCCGCGTGACGTGGGGTCGAACACGATGATGGGCTGTCCGAACGACGGCGCCTCTGACAGGCGGACGGTTCGGGGGACCACGGTCTTGTACACCTTGTCAGTGAAGTGCTCGCGCACCTCCGACTCGACCTGCTCCGCAAGTCGTGTTCGGGCGTCGTGCATGGTGAGCACGATGCCGCGCACGTCGAGGGTGGGGTTGAGGGCTCGCACCAGCGCCACGTTGCGCAGGAGTTGGCCGAGACCTTCCAGGGCGTAGTACTCGCACTGGATCGGCACGATCACGTCGTCCGCGGCCGCGAGACCGTTCACGGTGAGCAGTCCGAGCGACGGAGGACAGTCGATCAGCACCACGTCGTACTCGGGGCGTACCGCATCGAGCGCGCGCTTGAGCTTGAGCTCCCGACTGAATGCCGGCACGAGCTCGATCTCCGCCCCGGCCAGGTCGATGGTCGCCGGGAGAACGAACAGGTTCTTCAAGCTGGTCGGCTCCACGCAGTCCATGGCGGGGAGGTCGGACATCAGCACGTCGTAGATCGAGTGCTCGACGTCACGGGGGTTGATCCCCAACCCGGTGGAGGCGTTCCCTTGCGGGTCGAGGTCGACCACGAGCACGCGCAGTCCCCCTTCGGCCAGCGCAGCGCCGAGATTGACCGCGGTCGTGGTCTTGCCCACGCCACCCTTCTGGTTGGCGATGGCGATCACACGGGGGAGCGGGAGCGGCGAACCAACGACCCCCGGCTCCGCTGCCGCGTCGGGCGCCTCGTCCGTCGCCGGGGCGTCGTCGGCCGGCAAGTCTGCGGGGGGAGTCGTTTTCAGCGCCGGCTCCTCGACCGCAGGGGTCTCTGCGACCGAGGGCACCGGCGCAGCTTCGGGGTTCGGCTCGGCTTCGGGGTTCGGCTCGGCTTCGGACACGGGCTCCGGTTCGGGCTCGGCTTCGGACACGGGCTCCGGCTCCGGTTCGGCTTCGGGTTCCGGTTCCGGCTCCGGTTCGGCTTCGGCTTCGGGTTC
>JBEVLJ010000232.1:0-7352 GCA_040509195.1 Acidimicrobiia bacterium | reverse complement strand
AGGTGGGTACACCGCGGTTTCGTGATCATCTTCGCCATCGGGCGCGTCGACCACGTTGTTGGCGGGTGACGCGGCGCGCAGGAACGTGGCGATCGGGCCCGCCCATCGCCATGCCGCCCACTCGCACAGAGCGACCACGTCGGCCGGCGATCCGGCCGACACCACGGCGAGCAGCGATCGCAACCGTGCGGCGGGCGCGTCGACCGCGTCGGGCGCGACGTCGGGGTCGAGCACCCAGCCGCGCACTCGACGACCGTGCAACGGGATCCGCACGACCGTGCCGACCGTGATCGACGACGCCATCGCATCGGGGACGAGGTAGTCGAACGCGCGGCGGATCGCCGGCACGTCCGGTTGGACGCGGCAGACCTGCGTCAGGCCAACGCCTTCGCGGCAGCTGCGAGGTCGTCGGCCGCGTCGGTGCGCTCCCAGGTGAAGTCGCGCTCGGGACGTCCGAAGTGACCGTACGCCGCAGTGTTCTGGTAGATCGGGCGGCGGAGGTCGAGGCGCTCGATGATCGCCGCCGGGCGGAGGTCGAAGAACTCGCGCACGAGGTCGCCGAGCTTCTGCGGGTCGATCTCCGACGTGCCGAACGTCTCCACCATCACCGACACCGGGTGCGCGACGCCGATCGCGTACGCGACCTGCACCTCGCAGCGGCGCGCGATGCCCGCCGCGACCACGTTCTTCGCCACGTGGCGCACCGCGTAGGCCGCCGACCGGTCGACCTTGGTGCAGTCCTTGCCGCTGAAGGCGCCACCACCGTGACGGGCCATCCCGCCGTAGGTGTCGACGATGATCTTGCGACCGGTGAGGCCACAGTCGGCGTGCGGACCCCCGAGCTCGAACGTGCCCGTCGGGTTGACGAACACCTCGAAGTCGTCGCCCGCGAACTGCTCGGGCAGCATCGGGCGGATGACGTGCTCGACCAGGTCGTTGCGCATCTGCCCGTCGATGTCGATGCCGGGCGCGTGCTGGCTCGAGATCAACACCGTGGACAGCGACACCGGGCGACCGTCGGAGTAGACGATCGACACCTGGGTCTTGCCGTCGGGGCGCAGGTACTCGAGCGTGTCGTCCTTGCGCACGTCGGTGAGGCGTTTCGCAAGACGGTGCGCGAGCCAGATCGGCATCGGCATGAGGTCGGGCGTGTCGTCGC
The DNA here is from genome assembly GCA_040509195.1 of Acidimicrobiia bacterium. Classification (GTDB taxonomy): domain Bacteria; phylum Actinomycetota; class Acidimicrobiia; order IMCC26256; family DASPTH01; genus DASUMF01. The sequence continues at coordinate 6,193 of JBEVLJ010000232.1, read as the reverse complement.
ACGCGTAGCCGAACATCATTCCTTGGTCGCCGGCGCCCACTTCGTCGTAGCGGTCGTCGAGCCCGTCGCGGATCTCGAGCGCCTTGTCGACGCCCTGGGCGATGTCGGGCGACTGCTGACCAATCGACGTGATGACGGCACACGTGTTGCCGTCGAAGCCCGCCGCGCTGCTCGAATACCCGATGCCGCGCACGGTGTCGCGCACGACGCGCTGGTAGTCGATGTTCGCCTGGGTGGAGATCTCGCCGGCCACGACCACGAGACCCGTGGTGCACAGCGTCTCGCACGCCACCCTGCTCTGCGGGTCCTGCTCGAAGATCGCGTCGAGCACGGCGTCGCTGATCTGGTCGGACATCTTGTCGGGGTGTCCCTCGGTGACCGACTCCGAGGTGAACGTGAACGTCTCCGGCATCAAACTGCTTTCTTGGTTGACAGGAAGGCCGCGACCCTATCGAGGATGACCCCCGCGAGATCGATTTTGGTGAGCAACGGCAACGCTTGGTCGTCGTCGGCATCGATGAGCACCGCGCGGTTGGTGTCGACCTCGAACCCGGCATCCGACTGCGACACGTCGTTGCCGACGACGAGGTCGAGGTTCTTGCGCTGCAGCTTCGAACGCGCCTGCGACACGAGATCGTTGGTCTCGGCCGCGAACCCGACGAGGATCTGATCGGGACGCTTCCGCTCGCCGAGCGCGGCGAGGATGTCGGGCGTGGGCTCGAGCGCGATCTCGGGCACGCCGTCGGCCTTCTTGATCTTCTGCTCCGACGGTGCCTTCGGGCGGAAGTCGGCGACGGCCGCAGCCATGATCACGACGTCGGCGTCGATCGCGCCGGCGACCACCGCGGCTTCCATCTCGGCTGCGGTCTGCACGCTCACGATCTCGACGTTCCGCGGCGCGGGGCGGCCGACGGTGCTGACGAGCGTGACGGCCGCGCCTCGACGCGCCGCGACTTCGGCGATCGCGTACCCCTGCTTGCCCGACGAACGATTGGTGAGCACGCGCACCGCGTCGACCGGCTCACGCGTGCCGCCGGCCGTGACGAGGACCCGGATCCCTGCGAGGTCGTGGCCCTCGGTGAACACACCTTCGATGGCCTCGACGATGCGGCCGGGATCGGCCAGGCGACCTTCACCCACGTCGCCACCCGCGAGGCGGCCCGACTCGGGATCGATCACGTGCACACCACGCCGCCGCAGGGTCGCGAGGTTGTCTTGGACCGCGGGGTGCTCCCACATCTCGGTGTGCATCGCGGGCGCGACGACCACCGGTGCGCGCGTGGCGAGCAGCGTCGCGGTGAGCAGATCGTCGGAGATGCCGGCCGCGTACTTGCCGAGCAGCTTGGCGGTGGCCGGCGCGACCACGATCAGGTCGGCGGTCTGGCCGAGGTACGTGTGCGGAATCGGTTCGCCACCGGCTGATCCCGAATTGGCTGATCCCGAATGAGCGGAACCAGCGAACAGCGACGTGCGCGCAGGCTCCGACGCCAGCGCGGAGAAGGTGAGCGCGCCGACGAAGCGCTGTGCGTCGTCGGTGAGCACGGGCATCACGTGCGCGCCCGCATCGACGAGGCGGCGGCACACGTCGATCGCCTTGTACGCGGCGATGCCACCCGACACGCCGAGCACGATCCGACGGCCGTGCAGCGTGCTCATGGTGTGATCAGGCCTGCGAGGGCTCGATGTCGGCGGCGGCGGCATCAGCAGCAGCCGCAGCTTCCGCCGCGGCGGCCGCCTGGAGCTCTTCCTCGGACGGCAGCGGGATGGCTTCGATCTTGCCGACTTCGATCTCTTCGAGCGAGATCGACAGCGGCTTGCGCGACACCGAGGTGACCTGCGGCGGCACGATCTTGCCGAGGCCCTCGCCGAGCTGGTTGTAGTAGTCGTTGATCTCGCGGGCACGCATCGCAGAGAGCGTGACGAGGGTGAACTTGGAGTCGACCTTGTCGAGCAGGTTCTCCATGCGGGGCGTCATCAACGTGGGGCGGCGCTCGGCCATCAGGTGTGCTCCGGGTTCGAGTGATGCGAGATCGAAGAAGTGCGCGAGCGGATTGGTGTGATCAGTTGCCCCAATCACGATCCCGCGCGGCGGGTTGCCAGGATACCCGCAACCTGAGAGACGGCGGCATCCACGGTGTCGTTGACGACCACGGCGTCGAACGACGCCGCGAGCGCCTCTTCGGCCTCGGCGGCGTCGAGGCGCCGGGCGACGTCGTCCGGGTCGGCATCACCCCGAGCGAGGATCCGGCGCCGCTGCTCATCCCGCGACGGCGGCTTGAGGAACACCAGCACCGCCTGCGGGAACGATTCCCGCACCCGAAGGGCCCCTTGCACGTCGATCTCGAGCAAGACGTCGTCCCCGGCCGCCAGGTGGTCCTCCACCGGGGCCTTCGGCGTGCCCTTGAGATCGCCGTACACGTCGAACCACTCGAGGAAGCCGTCGGCATCCCGCAGCGCCTCGAACTCGGCACGGGTCATGAACAAGTAGTCGACCCCGTCCTGCTCCCCAGGGCGAGGGGCGCGGGTGTTGGCCGACACCGAGTACCAGAGCTCGGGTTCCCGAGCTCGGAGCCCGGCGACCACGGTGCCCTTCCCCACCGCCGAGGGCCCGGCGATGACCATGAGGACAGGCAGCGGTCAGACCCCGCGGGTGATCTTGGGGTGGGCGAGGAGTCCGTCGCGCTGGTTGCGGCCCAGACCCCGGAGCCGACGGCTCTCGCTGATGTCGAGGTCGGTCATGATCCGGCGCGCCTGCACCTTGCCGACACCGGGGAGCGACTCGAGCACGCTCACGACCTTGAGCTTGGCCAGCGCGTCGTCCCGCGTGCCCTGATCGAAGAGCTCTTCGAGACAGATCGAACCTGCCTTCAGCTTCGCCTTCACCTCCGCGCGTTGACGGCGCGCTTCAGCCGCTTTCACCAATGCGGCTTGGCGCTGCTCGGGCGTGAGCGCAGGGGGACGAGGCATGTGCGACGACCTCCGGGACGACGGCGGGGGTCAGTATACGCAGACCGTTTTGCGACGCAACTGGCCGGAGACGACCGAAAAATGACGCAGCTCTTCAGCTCGTTCGGTTCGTGAGCGCGGTCGCCACATCGCGCGTGATCGCTTCGGCGGCCTTCTCGGGATCCACGGCCGCGGTGACGGCGCGACCGATGACCAGCCAGTCGGCGCCGCGCGCGATTGCATCGCCTGGGGTGTCGACGCGCGCTTGATCGTTCGCGTCGACACCGCGCGGACGAATGCCCGGCACCATCGTGCGCAACGCGAGTTCGCGCGCGCGCGACACGTCGGTGCCCGCACACACGACACCGTCACATCCGACATCGCGCGCGAGCTGCATGCGCGCGTCGAGCGTGCTCGTGTCGGGATCGCTCGTGAGCACCGTGACCGCGAGCGCAGTCGGTTCGGGGTGACCCGCGTCGCGCGCGCCGTCGCGATATCCGTCGACCGCGGCGCGCAACGACTCCTCGCCGACCGCCGCAGGGAAATTGAGGAAGGCCACGCCATGGCGGCCGAACACCCGCGCCGCTCGACCCAGCGTGTTCGGGATGTCGTAGATCTTCATGTCGGCGAACACCCGGAAACCCTTGTCCTGCAACACCTGGAAGGCGACGGGGCCCGCCTCGGCGTACAGCTCCAGCCCGACCTTGGCGATCCCGAACCAGGGCTGCACTCGCTCGGCGATCGCGAGTGCGTCGTCGAGATCGCCGACGTCGAGCGCGAGTGCCAAGTGCTCGCGTGCCGCGTGGTTCTTCGGTTCGTTCATGAAGGTTCCTCCAGTCGGCCAACGAGCTCCCTCACGCGCGCGACGTGGTGCGACGCGCACCACGCGCGCACTTCGTCGACGATGCGGTGCGGCGCGCGCGGATCGAGAAACGTCGCGGTACCGACACCGACCGCGCTCGCGCCGGCGAGGATCATCTCGATCGCGTCGACACCGCTGTTGACACCGCCGGTACCGATGATCGGAACGTTCGGCAACGCGCGCGACACGTCGTGCACCGCGCGCAACGCAACGGGTTTGATCGCGGCGCCCGACAGACCACCGCCACCACCGCCGAGCGTGGGACGACGGGTCTCGGCATCGATCAAGAGACCCATCACGGTGTTCACCAACGTGAGCCCGGTGGTGCCGGCCTCGACCGCAGCGCGGGCGATCACCGTGATGTCGGTCACGTTCGGCGACAACTTGGTGAAGATCGGAAGGTCGAGATCGGCGGCGACGATCGCGGCGACGACTTCGGCGGTGGCGTCGGGATCGTGCGCGAACATCTCCGCGCGACGGTGCAGGTTCGGGCAGCTGACGTTCACCTCGATGGCAACAAGATCCTCACGCGCGCGCAGGAGCAACTTCGCTCCCTCTGCGTAGTCATCGATCGTGCGACCCCAGAGCGACGCGATCACGGCGGCACCTGCGGCGCGCAGCGCTGGGAGGTCGTCGTCGATCCAGGCGTCGATCCCCGGTCCTTGGAGACCGACCGCGTTGAGCATCCCCGACGCGGTCATGTGCAGCCGAGGCGCCGGCTTGCCGGGCCAGGGCTCGGGCAGCAGCGACTTGGCGGTGACCGCCCCGAGCGCCCCGACGTTGCCGAGGCGGGCCACCTCGTCGCCGTGACCGAACGTGCCGGACGCCGTGACCACCGGGCTCGCCAGCGTCAATGGGCCGAGCGACACCGAGAGATCGACCGGCAGGTCCCCACCCGCAGGCGCTCGACGCCCGAACCGCGGCATCAGACCCCGAGCCGCAGCTGGTCGTCGCGGTGGTACTCCTGCAGCGACCGCACGTCAGGTGCCTGGGTGGCCCACTCCCCCACACCCGCCGACGCGGCGATCGCTGCGGCCACCGTGGTGAGGCACGGGATCCCGTGGGCGGTGGCGCTGCGGCGGATGTGCGCACCGTCGGCCCGCGGACCACGGCCGCGCGGCGTGTTGACCACCAGGTCGACCTTGCCCGAAGCCAACAGCTCGACCGCGTCGACGATGCCACCACCGGCGTCTTCCGCCTGACCTGCGACCGGCGTGAGCTTGCCGACCACCGTGTCGACGACCAGCCCCGCGTCGGCGAGCGCAGCAGCCGTGCCCGTGGTGGCGGCCAACGAGAAGCCGAGGTCGGCGAAGCGACGCGCGGCCACGAGCCCGCTGGCCTTGTCACGATCGGCGAGCGAGAAGAACACCGTGCCGCCCGCGGGCAAGCGGTTGCCCGCGGCGATCTGGCTCTTCGTGAACGCGAGCCCGAACGAGCGATCGATCCCCATCACCTCGCCGGTGGATCGCATCTCGGGGCCAAGCACAGTGTCGACGTCGGGGAAGCGCGCGAACGGCAACACCGCTTCTTTCACCGCGATGTGCCCGCCGGTGGCCGGTGGACGCAGCAGCCCCTCGTCTCGGAGCTCGGCGAGTGTGGCGCCGAGCATGAGGCGCGCCGCGACCTTCGCCAACGGCACGCCCGTCGCCTTGCTCACGAACGGCACGGTGCGGCTGGCACGGGGGTTCGCTTCGAGGATGTACACCTCGTCGTCTTTCACCGCGAACTGCACGTTGAGCAGGCCACGCACCTCCAGCGCGTCCGCGAGGGCCGCGGCCTGCGCTTCGATCCGGTCGACGATCTCGGCACTGAGGGTCTGCGGTGGGATGGCACACGCGGAGTCGCCGCTGTGGACGCCGGCCTCTTCGATGTGTTCCATCACGCCGCCGATGAGCACGTCACCGGTCTGGTCGCGCAGGGCGTCGACGTCGACTTCGATGGCATCCTCGAGGAAGCGGTCGACGAGCACCGGGCGTTCGGCCGACAGCCCACCTTCGCGACCGAGTGAACCGGCCGCCGCGAGCTCGGCCATGGCCGCGTCGAGCGCATTCACGTCGTACACGATCTGCATCGCACGCCCGCCGAGCACGTACGACGGCCGCACGAGCACCGGGAAGCCGAGTCGGTCCGCGACCGCCCGCGCCTCGGCCGCGGTGGTGGCGATCCCACCGGGCGGCTGCGCGATCCCGAGGCGTTCGCACAGCGCATGGAAGCGCTCGCGGTCTTCGGCGAGGTCGATGGAGTCGGGGCTGGTGCCGAGCACCGGCACCCCGGCGGCTTCGAGCACGCGGGCAAGCTTCAATGGCGTCTGGCCGCCGAGTGACACCACCACGCCGGCGAGGCTCCCCTGATCCCCTGCGACGCGCTCGAGTGCGTCGCACACCG
>JBEVLJ010000231.1:0-6329 GCA_040509195.1 Acidimicrobiia bacterium | reverse complement strand
TGTACGCGAAGGACGGCAAGAGTCAGCACGCGTTCTGCATCGACATCGACCGCGCGGGCGACGTGCGCGTGCTCTGCAACGTCGAACCGAGCGAGCGGTGGATGGACACCATGCTCCACGAGTTCGGCCATGCGATCTACGACCGCGAGTGTGACGACACGCTGCCGTGGCTCCTGCGGGGCGCCACGCACGCACTCACGACCGAGGGCATCGCGATGTTGATGGGCCGCTTGCCGCGCGACCCGCAGTGGCTCACCACCGTTGCCTCGATCGACGGCGACGTCGTCGCCGACCTCGCTGCACGCCTCGTCGACGCGCAGCGCGCCGCCCTGCTCGTGTTCGCGAGATGGGTGCTCGTGATGACCAACTTCGAGCGCGCGCTCTACGCCGATCCCGACGCCGACCTCGACACGTTGTGGTGGGACCTCGTGGAGCAACACCAACTGGTACGTCGTCCCGAGACGCGGTCCGACGCGCCCGACTGGGCGGCCAAGATCCATCTGGCGGTCGCGCCCGTCTACTACCAGAACTACCTCTACGGCGAGCTGTTCGCGTCGCAACTGCACGCGACCCTCGACGCGCGCACCGGCGGCATGGTCGATCGCCCCGCGGCGGGCGAGCTCATGGTGCGCGACGTGTTCGCGCCCGGTGCGTCGAAGCGCTGGGACCGACTGGTGATCGACGCCACTGGCGCGCCGCTCAGCGCCGACGCGTTTGCTCGAGAGCTGGGCAACTGACGTGGATCTCGGGCTGCGCGGACGCGCCGCGGTCGTCGCCGGCGGTTCTCGCGGCATCGGCCGCGCCACCGCCCTCATGCTCGCCGCCGAGGGCTGCCGCGTCGCGGTGTTGGCGCGCACTCCCCAAGACCTGCACGACACCGAGGCCGAGCTCGTTGCTGCCGGCGCACCCGACGCGATCGGGCTCGAATGCAATCTGCTCGACCCGGGCGAGGTCGAAGCCGCGTTCACCTTCCTCGACGAGCGATGGGGCGAGTGCCACGCGTTGGTGAACACGGTCGGGCCCGCACACGTGGGTGGGCTCGACGACCTCACCGACGCCACGTGGCTCGCGGAGTTCGACCTCGGCGTGCTCACGATGGTGCGCACCACCCGCGCCGCGCTCCCCCTGATGCGCAAGGCCACGTTCGGTCGCATCGTGAACGTCGCCGCGTCGTCGATTCGTCATCAGAGTCCCGGGCTCATCGGGTTCACCGCCGCCAAGGCCGCGATGGCCAGCGCGTCGAAGAACCTGTCTCGCGCCCTCGCGCCCGAAGGCATCGTCGTGAACACCGTGGCACCCGGCACCGTGATGTCGACGACGCTCGCGTCGTACCTCGTCGGCACCGACCTCGAAGGCCTTCCCGAAGGGCCGCTCGAAGCTGCCTACGAGGCCATCGAACGTGACTACGGCGCCTCGAACGACATCGGTCGGGTCGGGCTCCCCGAGGAGGTCGCCGCCATGGTGGTGTTCCTGTGCTCCGACCTGTCGAGCTTCGTGGTCGGCGCCACCATTCCCGTCGACGGCGGTACCGACTTCTTCTGATCGGCTTCTTCTGATCGGCTTCTTCTCATCGGACTGGCGCTGGATAGCGTCGAACGGTGGAGTTCAACCTCGCCGACCTCTGGGAAGCCGTCGTCGACGCCGTCCCCGAGCGCGAGGCCTTCGTGTGCGGCAACCGCCGACTCAGCTACGCCGAGGCCGACGAACGGGCCACGCGTCTCGCGCACGTGCTCGCCGCGCGCGGCGTCGGTGCCGGCGATCACGTGGCCGTCTACCTCTACAACGGCGTCGAATACCTCGAGACGATGCTCGCGGCGTTCAAGCTCCGCGCCGTGCCGATCAACGTGAACTACCGCTACGTCGAGGACGAACTGCACCACCTGCTCGACGACAGCGACGCGACCGCCGTCGTCTTTCACCGTGAGTTCGCACCCAAGCTCGAGTCGGTGCACCAACGATTGCCGCTGCTCACCACGTTCGTGTCGGTCACCGACGACGAGACCTCGGACGCGATCCAGCACAGCCTCGTTCGCCTCGGGGCGATCGCGTACGAGGATGCCCTCGCCAACGCATCACCGACGCGCGACTTCGAGCCACGCTCCCCCGACGATCTCTACATCCTCTACACCGGCGGGACCACCGGGAGCCCGAAGGGTGTGATGTGGCGCGCCGAAGACATCTTCTTCGCCGCGTTGGGTGGCGGCGCGGTCAGCGGCGACCCGATCACCGCGCCCGAGCGCATCGTCGACGACCTCGGCGGCACCCGACGCTGCCTGCCCGCGTGCCCGTTCATGCACGGCACCGGGCACTGGTTTGCCTTCAACACCTTGTTCGGGGGCGGCACCGTCGTGATCTCCCCCGACCGTCGATTCGACGCCGAGCGGCTGTGGCGCCTCATCGAGCACGAGCGCGTGACCTTCCTCGTGATCGTGGGCGACGCGTTCGCCCGCCCACTCGTCGAATCCGTCTCACGCCTCGAGCCGGCGCCCGACCTCTCGGCGTTGCGCGCCATGCTCTCCGGCGGCGCGATCCTCTCGCCCGCGGTGAAGTCGGCATGGATCGACGCGCTCCCCGAGATCCTGCTCATCGACGGTTTCGGCTCCTCGGAGTCGGGCGGGCTCGGCCAGAGCGTCGCCGCCGCCGGCAGCGACACCGCAGTCCCGTGCTTCACGCTGAACGACGACACCACGGTGCTCGGAGACGACCTGGAGCCGGTCGAGGTCGGCGTCGTCGGCTGGTTGGCGCGGCGCGGCCGCATCCCCGTCGGCTACTACAAAGACCCGGAGCGGACCGCCGCCACGTTCCCCACCGTGCACGGAGTGCGGTGGTCGGTGACCGGCGACCACGCCCGCACCGAGCCCGACGGCACCATCACCGTGCTCGGCCGCGGGTCGGTGTCGATCAACACCGGCGGCGAGAAGGTGTTCCCCGAAGAGATCGAGGCGGTGTTGAAGTCGCACACCGACGTGTTCGACGCGATCGTCGTCGGGCTTCCCGACGAGCGATGGGGCCAACGCGTCACCGCCGTCGTGCAACCGCGACCGGGTGCCCGCGTCGCGGTCGACGAGTTGGGCGAACACGTGCGCAGTCACCTCGCGGCGTACAAGGCCCCGCGCGCGCTCGTGGTGGTCGACGCGATCGTGCGATCACCGTCGGGCAAGCCGGACTATCGCTGGGCGCGCGGCGTGGCCGAAGCCGCGCTCGCAGCGCCCGACGTCAGGCCTTCTGCACGAAGCTGACCCCGTCGCCGATCGGCAGCAAGACCACACGCACGCGATCGTCGGCCGCGATCGCATCATTCAGCGACCGGATCGCGACCACGCTCTCGTCGTCGAGCGACGCGTCGAGCACCCGCCCGCCCTGCAACATGTTGTCGAGCAGGATCAACCCGCCCGGCCGCAGGCGCTGCAAGATCTCTTCGTAGTACTCCGGGTAGCCCGGCTTGTCGGCATCGATGAACGCGAGGTCGAAGTTCTCCTCCAGCGGAAGTGCTCGCAGCGTGTCGACGCCCGGGCCGATCTTCAGCTCGATCCGATCACTCACACCGGCCTCGGCCCACGCGTCGCGCGCCATCGCCGTCCACTCCTCGCTCACGTCGCAGCACAGCAGGTAGCCGTCGGGCCCCATGCCGCGCGCAACCGCGAGTGACGAATAGCCGGTGAACGTGCCCACCTCGATCGCTCGCTTCGCACCCATCGCGCGGGCGATCATCTCCATCAGCACGGCTTGATCGTCGCCGATCTGCATTCCCGCCGCGCCGCCGGTCTTCTCCTGCGTGACCTGCTGCAGGTTGACCTGCACGTCGTCGGGCCCAGTCGAATGCGCGCCGACGTACTCGTCGATCGCTGCATCGGTGAATCGTGAACGTCGTCGGTTGGCCATGTGGCGGAGGCTACCTGTATCGCCGGCGGGGCCAAAGCTGCGCGGGGTGAATCGACCAGGTTGAACCGTCGTTGAACGCCCACCAGGCGGTTGCCCCGAACGCGACGAGCGACGCCAACCAGATCGACACATCGAGTCCCGGACCCGCGATGTCGCCAATTCCGTTCTTCTCGACCGTCCACGTGCACACCGGACGGGGCGGCATCACCGACCAACTCAGCTCGCCGTAATTCGCGGTGTTCTTCTGGGAGCCTCGGACCACGCCAGCTTGAGAAAACATCATGTAAAACTGTTGCAGTGACGTGACTGCCGGCGTAGAATCGTACACATGTTCGGTGGTCCGAATTCATGTGAGATCGACCCGATCGATGCACTTCACGCTGCCGTCGGGTCCGCTGCCGCGATGGACCGTTCAGGGTGGTCCGACACTGCTCGATCGGAGTACCTGGTCGGGCTGATCGCCGCGGCCGAGCGGTTGCAGGCAGAGGCCATCCGAGCCGCCGCCGAGTGGGATCGCGAGCAGGCGTTTGCGCTCGACGGCGCGTTGAATGCGAAGGCGTGGTTGGCGCACCGCACCTCGCTGGGGGAGCGATCGGCCAGCGCGTTGATTCGCACCGCTCGGCTGACCTCACGCCACGGTGCCACTGCTGAAGCCCTCGCTGAGGGTCGGATCACTGCACCGCAGGTCGAAATCCTTGCCGCTGCAGCGAAAGGGCGAGTGCGCCTGTTCATGCGCGACGAGGACACGCTGCTCGATGCCGCGCCGAACTTCTCGACCGACGACTTCGCGACCGTGGCGAAGCTCTGGCGTTCCTACGCCGACGACGAGATGGCGAACACCGACTCGAAGCACGTGCACGACACACGTGAGCTCACGTTCAGCGACACGCTCTTCGGCCGGGTCGTGATCAACGGTTCGCTCGATCGCGATGCCGCGCAGATCGTGCGCGCCGCGCTCGATGCGTTCGACCGACCCGATCCTGAGGATGGTGTCGAAGCGCCGCGCACGCTCGGCCAACGACACGCGGATGCATTGGTGCAGATCTGTTCGGAAGCGGTCGGGCGGCTGCAAGAAGAGCGTGGCGTGCACCACGTTCCGAGCGTCGAACTGGTGTGGGACCAGAGCCGCAACTTCGGCACCGCCGGCTGCGCGGCCGATGCAGCACGAGCCCTCGCCGACCTGCTGCCGAAACGCGAGATCTTCGGTGCTGGCCCGGTGTGTCAGGAGACCGCGCGCCGGATCGCCTGCGATGCCACCGTGCGTCGACTCGTGATGGACGGGCCATCGGAAGTGATCGATCTCGGTCGCAGTTCACGCCTCGTGAACCGGGCGATGCGCCGCGCGCTGCACCACCGTGACCGCGGGTGCGTGTTTCCTGGGTGCAGCGCACCAGTCGAGTGGTGCGACGCGCACCACCTCGTGCACTGGGAAGACGGCGGGGCGACGTCGCTCGACAACCTCGTGCTGCTGTGCCGGCGACATCACGTCGCCTGTCACGAAGGTGGCTGGCAGCTCGAGCGAGATCCGGTCACCCACACCGTCGATGTGGTCACTCGTGGTCGGCCGACCCGACGGCGCGACGGATCTGCGTCAACTCGACGAGATCGCACGCGGCCACCGGCGCGAGCCCCGGCTGCACAGCAACCCGCTTCGCAACATCACGACGAACACGACCTGGTCACCTCCTAGCTGCTGAGCGTGAACCGGCGCGCGCATGCGACGTCGCCGTCGGCGCGCGTCGCCCGCCCGTCGTACCCCTACGCGGCGCGGATCTTCTCGGGGGTGAGCGCCTCGAGCGTGGCGACGACCGCCTCCGGCCCCGGACGGGCGGAGATGATCCGTACGACCGTCTCGTCGAGACCTTCGCTCGCTCGCGCGTACGCCTCGGCTGCGCCGGCGGCGTCCCCGTAGTACCCGAGCGCCTGCAGCAGCTCGTCGGGCGCGGCGTCGACCAGCTCCGGCGTGCCGGCACCTGCGTCGCGGCGCGCCTCGAGCTCGGTGAGCGCCTCGTCGAAGCCCATGCGAGCGAACTGACCGCGGTAGCCGAGCGTGTTGGAGACGCCCGGACGCCCCAGCGCGTACATGATCACCTGCGCGCCGAACGCACGGCGCGCCGCCTCAATGTCTTCGTCGACGCAGACGCGCACATACATCGACATCGGGACGTCGCTGGCGTCACGGCCGGAGCGCGCCGCACCCTCGGCGATGAGCTCGCGCGCCTCGACACGACGTTCGGGAGTCGCCCAGTTCAGCAGCGCTCCGTCGGCGCACTCGCCTGCGAGGCGGAACATGCCGTCTCCGAGCGTGGCGATGTAGACGGGAACCCGCGGGATGTCGAACGACGTGTTGAGCATCGCGTCCTGCAGCCGAAACAGCGCTCCGTCGAAGGTGACGGTCTCGCCCCGCAACAGCAGGTGGAGCACGTCGACGTACTCGCGCATGACGG